>NZ_JANHGP010000011.1:0-79859 GCF_024494585.1 Acinetobacter sp. 5862 | reverse complement strand
TTCATTGATGACTTTATTCTCGATAAAAATCATCTCCTACCACAGAGAATCTATAAATAATAGTGCGTAAGTCCTATTATATTTATTTTTTGCTTGGGGCTGGCAGTTTTTTCTATTTGGCTTGGGTATTGTTTAGTATTGGCGGTATTGTGTTGGCTTCCTCTCTGCCAAATTTAGATCAATATCATCTCGATTTTTCCATTGTTGCAACCTTTGTTGCCATTGTGATTCCCTTTATTAAAAACCTGAATACGTTGGTGGGTGTTCTGGTTTCGGTGCTTTTAACCGTTGTTTTTCTAAGCTTAGGTTTTAAAAGTGCCGCGATTATGGCAGGTGTAATTGGAATGTTTGCGGCAACGTGTTTGCAGAATATTCGGGAGCGTACAGCATGAGTTGGTTTCTCCTGATTATTCTGGCAATTGTGGTGTTTATGAATCGCTATATCTTGCTTGAACCTAATCTTCCTTTGCGTTTACCCAAATGGTTTCAGCAGTCTTTGAAATATTCTGCACCGTGTTTACTGACGGCAATTGCGACTCCGATTGTGTTTATGGATGAGCAGGGGGCATTTCGTTCGACTTTACTGAATCCGTATTTTCTCGCCACGATTTTAACGATTGTAATTGCTTATAAAGTGCGACATACCTTATTGACCATAATCCTGAGTTTGGCGTGTTTTTATGGATTGGTGTTCTGGTGGAATTAGTTAAATTAAAAGATTGGGAGCATATAGATTATGCTCTAAAATGAGAGCAATTCCTGCAACACCAAAACATTATCTGCCTTTGGTGAGCGTAGATGATCTATGCAAAGTGATAGTGCGAGCTGCAACAGATTCAGGTTTAGTGGGCCAGTCCTTATTAGTTGCCCTAGAACAGAACATTCTTTGTCTGAATTGACGAAAATGATTGCTCAACAATTCAATGTCTCTGCACCGAAACAACATGTGCCGCTGACTATTTTACGATTAATTTCGAATTGGACATGTTTGGCAAATCAATTAGAAATGTCGGCTGAGATGTTAAGTTTGTTGAGGACTGAATAACTCAACTTAAAACCGTTTAAACAATTTAGACAGCGTTAGGATATCCAGACAGGGGATTTAGCGGATGCCATTACAAAAACAACAGATTGGATGAAACAAACAACATCCACACAAATTATTTAAATCATAAAAAAACAGCGTATCTAGAGATACGCTGTTTTTAAAATCGGAATCACAAGATTACCAGTGTTCACCTGGGAACAAACGCGCATAGGCACGTTGTACAAGATTTAATTTCTCTTGCTCACCGATAGATGCTGTAGAGCTTGGGAATAAGTTAAAGCCGATTGACATCAAAATATTATTTACATCTGGTGCAATCGCATAAGTAATTGATGCGAGACGACCTAAGTTGGTTGCGATCTTTTTCGGACGTTTCACAATCGCATAAGCAATCAAGTCTGCTGCTTGTTCAGGAGAAAGCGTCGGTACATATTTATAGATTTTAGTTGGTGCAATCATTGGGGTACGTACTAACGGCATATAAATCGAAGTGATTGCAATTTTGTGTGAGTGAACTTCAGCAGATAAACAACGGCTAAATGCATCCAGTGCCGCTTTAGACGCTACATAAGCAGAGAAGCGGGTTGCATTTGCAAGTACACCAATCGAACTGATGTTGATGATCTGGCCATCCTTGCGCTGCATCATGTGTGGCAACAAGTTAAGAACCAAACGTACTGCACCAAAGTAGTTAAGTTGCATGGTACGTTCAAAATCATGGAAACGATCAACAGATTCATGTACAGCACGGCGAATTGAACGTCCTGCATTGTTGATCAAAATATCAATGTGATCCACGCTCGCCAAAATTTCTTTTGACACCGCATCAATTGATTCCATATCGTTTAGATCGCATGGAAAGACTGATGCCTTGCCACCCTCTGCCTCAATCTCCGCCTTGACTTCATCCAGCTTTTCTTTGGTACGTGCAAGCAACAATACATGAGCGCCAGCTTGAGCAAGATATTTTGAAACTGTTAAACCAATACCACTTGATGCACCAGTGACAATGATTGTTTTCCCGTCGACTTTTTGTTGAAAAAGTTTTTTGAGTTTTGCGTTCATGTAAGTTACCTACATTAATCAAGCTGTTGTTTGCAATGCTTTTTTATTGCGATTAAACATTGCACTTTATTTTGTATTAATATTAACCGATATTTTTTGTTTGTCTAGTGTAAATGTTTGAAATTTAATACTTTTTTTAGAGTAAAAACTCTAAAAAAATAAACCTATAGTTGAAAATGATATTATATTTTTCAAATTTTGCATAGAAAAAAAGCCCTATGTTAAGGGCTAATTGATTTCATTGAATTTAAACCTGAGCAAGCGCCTGTTCAAGGTCAGCAATCAGGTCATCAATATGTTCGATACCGATCGAAAGGCGAACGAGATCTTCGCTGACACCAGCAGATTTAAGTTCTTCAGAATTAAGTTGGCGGTGGGTGGTGGTAGCAGGGTGACATGCCAAGCTTTTGGCATCACCAATATTGACCAAACGTGTAAATAGTTGTAATGCATCGATAAAACGAGTACCGCCTTCTAAGCCATCTTGTACGCCAAAAGAAAGAATCGCTGAAGGTTTACCTTTCACATACTTTTGTGCCAAATGATGCTGTGGATGGTCATTTAAACCTGCATAATTGACCCATTTTACTTTTGGATGTTGTTTCAAATAATTTGCAACTTTCAGAGCATTCTCCGTATGGCGCTCCATACGAAGGCTTAAAGTTTCTAAGCCTTGTAAGATCAAAAACACACTCAGCGGACTAATCGCAGCCCCTGTATTGCGTAGCGGAACAACGCGTGCACGTGCGATATAAGCAGCTTCACCTAGAACTTCAACATAATTCACGCCGTGATAGCTTGGATCTGGTGTATTCAACGCTTTAAAACGTTCAGGATATTTGCCCCAAGGGAATTTGCCACTATCAATAATGACACCACCAATACTGTTGCCATGTCCGCCAATGTATTTCGTCAGAGAATGAACCACAATATCTGCACCAAATTCAAATGGTTTCAATAAAGCAGGAGTTGCAACAGTATTATCTACAATAACAGGGACACCATATTCATGCGCAATTTTAGAGATTGCTTCTAGGTCGATGATATTCCCAAGAGGGTTTCCGATCGACTCAACAAAGACCAGTTTGGTCTTATCATCAATAATAGAACGTAAAGCTTCGGGATTCTGATAATCAAAGAAACGAACTTCAATCCCTTGTTTCGGCAATGTATGCGCAAATAGGTTATAAGTACCACCGTATAAAGTGGATACAGATGCAATATTGTCACCGGCTTCAGCAATCGTTTGAATCGAATAGGTGATCGCTGCCATACCTGAGGCTAGAGCCAATGCACCAATACCACCTTCAAGCGCTGCGAGGCGTTGTTCGAGTACGGCGGTGGTTGGATTCATAATACGGGTGTAAATATTGCCCTGAACTTTTAAATCGAATAAGTCAGCACCATGTTGTGTATTATCAAATGCATAAGACGTGGTTTGATAAATAGGTACAGCGACAGCCTTTGTAGTGGCTTCTGGTGAATATCCCGCATGAATGGCTAAAGTTTCATCTTTATAGGTCATGATTACATCATCTACGTGAGTTAAATACTGATCGAGTGTAGCCGAAAAGCTATCCAAAATGGTGCATAATTTATGCGATTTATTGCGTTTTTATTCATATAAACAAAATAATAAGCGATTGAAAGCCATGATTCTGTTTTGAAGACAAAATTGTGCAATGTCTTGAAAAAGAAAATCCTTTGATTGGATGAAACAAAGATGATCTTAACTTCATGTTAATCCCGTTTTCAGCGTATAATACGTGCGATTATTTTTCGCTTTTTGCGATTTATTGGTTTTTCAATTGAGGAGTCCTGCGTGGCCCAATATATTTATACGATGAATCGAGTGTCGAAAATGGTTCCGCCGAAGCGCGAAATCTTAAAAGACATCTCTTTATCATTTTTCCCAGGCGCAAAAATTGGTGTGCTTGGTTTGAACGGTGCAGGTAAATCTACCTTACTCCGTATTATGGCTGGCGTAGATAAAGATTTCTCAGGTGAAGCACGTGCACAACCAGGAATCAAAATCGGTTACTTAGAACAAGAGCCGCCATTAGATCCAACCAAAGACGTTCGTGGAAACGTTGAAGATGGTGTACGTGAAGCACTTGATGCTTTAGCGCGTCTTGATCAGGTTTTTGCAGAATATGCTGAGCCTGATGCAGATTTCGATGCGCTTGCAAAAGAGCAAGAAAAATTAGAATCGATCATCCATGCTTGGGATGCACACAATCTGAATAATCAGCTTGAAATTGCTGCTGATGCATTGAATCTTCCAGCTTGGGATGCAGATGTATCATTGCTTTCAGGTGGTGAGCGCCGTCGTGTTGCATTATGTCGTTTGTTGCTGTCTAAGCCAGACATGTTACTTCTTGATGAACCGACGAACCATTTAGATGCTGAATCAGTGTCTTGGTTAGAACGTTTCTTGAAAGACTTCCCTGGTACGATCGTTGCGATTACGCATGACCGTTATTTCTTGGATAACGTGGCTGAGTGGATTCTTGAACTTGACCGTGGCATGGGGATTCCTTATCAAGGTAATTATTCTTCTTGGTTAGAGCAGAAAAATGCCCGTTTAGAGCAAGAACAGAAGCAAGAAGAATCTTTTGCTAAAGCATTGAAAAAAGAACTTGAATGGGTTCGTTCAAATGCCAAAGGTCAGCAGAAGAAAAACAAAGCGCGTATGGAGCGTTTTGAAGAACTTAACTCACGTGAATTCCAACAGCGTAATGAAACGTCTGAAATCTACATTCCACCTGGCCCACGTTTGGGTAACAAAGTTGTAGAAGTTGAAGGCATCAGTAAATCATTCGATGGTCGCTTACTTTACGAAAACTTAACGTTTACTGTACCTCCTACAGCGATTGTGGGTATCGTAGGTCCAAACGGTGCGGGTAAAACCACGCTATTCCGTATGATGACTGGCGAACAGCAACCTGATACAGGTACTGTGACTTTGGGTGAGTCGGTTAAAGTGGCTTATGTCGGTCAGATTCGTGACACCCTAGATAATAACAAAACTGTATGGGAAGAAGTTTCTGGCGGTTTGGATATCTTAAAAATCGGTGATTATGAAATTGCATCACGTGCTTATATCGGTCGCTTTAACTTTAAAGGTCAGGATCAGCAAAAACGCGTAGGTGAATTGTCTGGTGGTGAGCGTAACCGTTTACAACTTGCCAAAATCCTGCAAATGGGCGCAAACGTGATCCTGCTGGATGAGCCATCGAACGACTTGGATATCGAAACTTTACGTGCGCTTGAGGATGCAATTCTTGTATTCCCAGGTACTGTGATGGTGGTATCGCATGACCGTTGGTTCCTTGACCGTATTGCAACGCACATCTTGTCATTTGAGAATGAACAGCCAGAATTCTACACAGGTAACTATGCAGAATACGAAGCATACCGTCAGTCTCGTTTAGGGGACGCAGCAGCAACTAAACGTACAAAGTATAAAAAGATTACAGGTTAATTTCCTGTCTAAAAAACCAGCTTTCGAGCTGGTTTTTTTATTTTCAGAAATTATAAATACAAATCAAGGATTGTGCGATAAAGCTAAATTTCAGGACGATCTTGTTTTAGTTTGTTTAATGTAATTTTATTACATGTACTTTACTTGCTATAGTGACGCAAATTTTGAACAGTTGGTGTAACGTGCAACGTTCTGCTGTATTTATGACACTCTTGCTGAGTTTGTTCATGTTCCAAAGTTTTTGGAATGTGGCGGCGGCTTTTTGTGCGCATGAACAGCCGACTGAATATCGTACGTTGAATCATTTTGGCCATCATATCCCTGAAAATTTAGATGTTTCTGAAAAACATGCAGTAGTTGCAGATCAAGATGCTTCTGATTTACCCATGCCGTTAAGTTTGCAAGATCACCATGATCATTTGCCATCTTGTTTTCATGTCGTTGTGATCGAAGCTCAACAGCAGTTGGATGAACCAGTTTTACGGACGCATGAGATAGAACAAAAATATTACTGGTCCAACTTCTATCAGTCTCCACATCTTTCAGGGCTAAATCCGCCGCCTTTATCAACCCCGCTATAGGTGGGGTAGCCGAAAAATAGCCCACCGCATTCTTATTACTTTGAGGGGCTTTATATGTCTTCTAGTTTAAATCAGCGTATTCATGCAGTTGAGCAGCATACGCGAAAAAATCGTACTCAATTGTCATTGAAGTGGTCAGTGTTGGCACTTGCCTTAAGCACTGCTATTTTGAGTCCATCCATTGCCGCAGAATCTTTACTTGATGCAAATCAGCCTGCAACCAAGGCTGCACAACGTAATCTGAATTTTGAGCAAATCTTGCAGGATGTGAAACAATATCAGGCAGGCACAGGGGTGTGGCAAACGCAGCAAGGAATCGCTGAGGCCAATGTGAAACAAGCCGGGTTATGGTCGAATCCAAGTATTTCTATTCAGCAAACCGACTTTAGGTCAGGCAAAGACAAAGAGTTGGAATTTGGTGTTTCACAAAAATTAGACATTTTTGGTCAACGTCGTGCTGCGGTTAAGCTTGCCGATGTACAAGCATCTCAAGTGGGCCTTAATCAGGAACTCTACAATGCGCAACTTGAGTTAGCAGTTAAATATCTATGGTCGCAAGTCGTGGTGCTAGAGCTGGAACATGATGTGGTTCAGGCACAGTTAAAAACCAGTCAGGACACTTTGGATGCAACTCGCTTAAGACTCAAAGCGGGCAGCATTGCGCAGGTCGATTTAGATCGTACCTTGATGGCGCATATTGAAAATCAACGGTTGTTTCAACAAACCGAACTCTCTTTAGCCACTGCAAAGCGTCAATTGGCAAATCTGTGGGGCAGTACCGATAACCGCTTCTCTACTCAGGCAAGCAATGTCTGGCCACAACAAAATGATTTGCAAGATTATTTGCAGAACAATTTATTTGAGCGTGCTATTCAACTCGATATCGTGCGTCAAAAAGCCAATATCGATTATTTAAAAGTATCCAACCGACCAAATCCAACCGTCAATTTAGGCATGGTGCAAAGTAAAAGCGCAGAAACCAATTCGACCGATAACAAGTTCCGAGTGGGTATCGATATCCCGTTGAATATTTTTAATCGTCAACAGTATTCATTGCGAATTGCCAATGCCAAACAAGATTTACTGGTCAAACAGCAACAGTTTTACAAGCAGCAGAACTTGAATGCGATTCAGACCTTAACAGCAGAGTTGGCGGGATTGAAACAACAGTTCGATCTCGTCAATCAACGACAAATTCCATTGTCTGAAACGGTACAAGAGAAAATGTTGCTCGGTTTCAAAGTCGGTAAATATGCCATTACCGATGTGCAGCAAGCCACCATGCAATTGCAGGATCAACGTTTAAATAAAGTGCAGTTACTCAAGAGTGCATGGCAAAAGCAAATTGATGCAGAAAGTTTAGCACTAGGAATTGAGCTGAGTATGGTGAGTTCAAGTGATGCCTTAAATCAGATTAATCAAACCCTCTGGAAAGATACCAATAACCTTCCCGCTGTAGTAGGAGCAGAATAATGTCGACAAATAAATCTAAAAAGCAGTGGTTCTGGGTCATTCTGGTTATTGCCGTTGGCTTAGTCCTGAGCGCGTTATTATTTTTCACGGGCAAGAACAAAGCCAGCAGTGATGCAGCAGCTGATAGTCATGGCGAAGGTGAGGAAGGACATACAGAAGGTGAGGCTGGGCAGGCGGAAAGTGAGGAAGGTAGCTTAAATCTCAGCCCAAAACAGATGACTGAATATGGGGTTAAGCTGGCTCAGGTTGGTGTGGGTGAAGTCGGACAGCAATTTGCTTACCCAGCAAAACTGGTGACCAATACTGATCAGCAAGCGCATGTTTCAGCAACCTTTGCTGGGCGTGTGGAAAGTGTTAATGCGGTACTTGACCAACAAGTCAAGAAAGGGCAAGTTTTAGCCACTCTATTTATCCCTGATCTGGTAGATCAGCAGGCTAATTTAAGTATTGCACAAGAAGCTTTAACCCTTGCACAGCAAGATTATCAACGTGAAAAACAACTTTGGGAACAAGGGGTTTCTGCACGTCAGGATTATCAACGTGCCTACAATGCCTATCGTCAGGCACAGATTCAGGTACAAGCTGCACGTAGCCGCTTATCTGCCTTGGGTGCATCTAGTGGTAGTCAGGGTCGCTATGTCTTGACTGCACCTTTAAGCGGTGTGGTGAGTCTGAAAGATATTGTGGTGGGAGAGCAAATTACCGCAGATAAGCAGTTATTTGTGATTGATCAGCTGGATCAACTCTGGATTGAGTTTATTTTACCAAGCGTCAATAACATCAATGTCCAACCGGATCAGCAGATCGAGTTTAAGTCGCTGCAAACCAATAATAGCTTTAAAGCACAAATCCAGACTTTGACCACCGCAGCAGATACGCAGACAGGTCGTTTGCAGGTGCGGGCCAAAGTGTTAACTCCAGCCAAAGAACTTCGACCTAATTTGATGGTAAACGTGTTATTAGATGGTACGGACAAGAAGCCTGTGCTTCGTGTTGCCAAAGGGGCGATTCAGCAGATCGAGGGTAAAGCCACGGTTTTTGTCGCTAAGCAAGAGAAAGACCAAATGCATTTCACTCCAACACCTGTACAACTGGGTAATTACTCAAGTGATGGGCAGTGGGTGGAAATCCAATCGGGTCTGACTGAAAAGCAACAATATGTCAGTCAAGGCAGTTTCCTTTTGAAATCTGAGATCGAGAAGGGAGAGGCTGAGCATGGACACTAAAGATAAGTTGCAGCTTCCTCCCGCGGAAGGTCTGTTTGATCGGATTATTCAGTTTTCAATCTGCAATGCGATTTGGGTCATGCTGTTTGTGGTGGCATGGATCGGGGTCGGTATTTATAGCTACCAAAAACTGTCGATTGATGCCGTACCTGACATTACTAACGTGCAGGTGCAGATTAACAGTCAGGCGGGAGGATTCACTGCCCCTGAGGTTGAACAACGGATTACTTATCCGATTGAAAATGCCATGTCGGGTATTCCGAACTTGGAACAAACCCGTTCCATCTCCCGTTACGGCTTGTCCCAAGTCACGGTGATCTTTAAAGATGGTACCGATATCTATTGGGCGCGTCAGCTGATTAACCAGCGCTTACAGGAAGCCAAGAGTGCTTTGCCTGATGATATTGATCCACAAATGTCACCGATTTCAACTGGTCTAGGCGAGATCTATCAATGGGTGATCAAAGCTGAACCGAATGCCAAAAAGGCCGATGGTACGCCTTATCAGGCCATGGACCTGCGTGAAATTCAGGACTGGATTGTTCGTCCTCAATTACAACGTGTGCCGGGTGTTGCTGAAATCAATACCATTGGGGGATATAACAAGACCTATGTGGTTTCTCCAGACCTGAAACGTTTGCAACAACTGCAAATTCCGTTAACCGATTTGCAAACTGTACTCACTGAAAATAATGAAAACCGCGGTGCGGGTTTTATTGAAGAAAATGGACAACAGCTGACGGTACGTATTCCGGGGATGTTGAAAACCGTACAAGACATTGAGAATGTCACGGTCAGCACCAAGAATGGTTTGCCGATCCGTGTTGCCGATGTTGCAACAGTTTCGATTGGACATGATCTGAGAACAGGGGGTGCCACCTATAACGGTGAAGAAACCGTACTGGGTATCGCGATGATGATGATGGGTGAGAACAGTAAATCCATCGCTCAAGCACTCGACAGCAAAATGCAGGAAATCAAACGTTCATTACCTGAAGGGGTGGTGGTCGAAACGGTATATAACCGCAGTAACTTGGTTGATAAAGCCATTAAGACGGTGGCGAAAAACCTGATCGAAGGTGCAATCTTGGTGATTGTGATCCTGTTTGTGTTCTTAGGTAACTTCCGTGCGGCATTGATTACTGCCTGTATTATTCCTTTATCTATGCTGTTTACCCTGACAGGGATGGCGGAGCAAAAAATCAGTGCCAACCTGATGAGTTTAGGCGCATTGGACTTTGGGATTATCGTCGATGGTGCGGTGGTGATTGTCGAAAACTGTATCCGACGGCTGGCAGAGGCTCAACACCATAAAGGTCGACTCCTGACCCGTTCTGAACGCTTTACCGAAGTCTTCTTGGCGGCAAAACAGGCAAGACGTCCGCTGATTTTTGGACAAATCATCATTATGGTGGTGTATTTGCCAATCTTTGCACTGGCAGGTGTAGAAGCGAAAATGTTCCATCCAATGGCAATGACCGTGGTCTTGGCCTTGATCGGTGCCATTATTTTATCGGTGACTTTCGTCCCTGCTGCGGTGGCATTATTTGTTACCGGTGAGGTCAAAGAGAAAGAAAGCCGTTGGATGGCGGCATTAAAAAGCGGTTATAAATCCTTGCTGGATAAAGCCTATGCTTTCCGCTATGTGGTGGTGGCCGGTGCAGTGACTATTTTGATACTCACCGCTGCGATTGGTTCGCGTGTCGGTAGTGAGTTTGCGCCACAACTGAGTGAAGGTGACTTTGCTTTACAGTTGATGCGTGCACCAAGTACAGGAATTGAAGAATCACTGAAGATTCAGGAAAGTGTTGAGAAGCAATTACTCGCAGAGTTTCCAGAAATCAAGGCGATCTTTGCCCGTACAGGTACGGCCGAAGTGGCAACGGATGTGATGCCCCCTAATATTTCTGATGCAATCGTTTTGTTAAAGCCGCGTGATCAATGGCCAGATAAATCGGAAACCATTGACGAGCTTCGAACCAAAATGTTGGCCTATGTTGAGAAAATTCCAGGCAACAACAGTGAGTTTTCTCAGCCGATTGAATTACGTTTCAACGAACTGATTTCAGGCGTACGTAGTGATATTGGGGTGAAAATTTTTGGTGATGATATGCAGGTTCTGAACCAAGAAGCAGAAAAAGTCGCGCAAACCTTGAGAACGATTACTGGTGCAAGTGAAGTCAAAGTCGAGCAGACTGATGGCTTACCTTTGCTCAATGTCGATATCGATCACGCACTGGCTGCACAATATGGTTTATCGGTGAAATCCATTCAGGATTTGGTTGCTGCCAGTATTGGTGGACAAAGTGTTGGGCAGATTTTACAGGGTGACCGTCGTTTTGATTTTGTGGTGCGTTTGGATGATGGGATGCGTACGCCGCAGCAATTGGCGATGTTACCGATTCAACTACCGAATGGTGGTTTGATCAAACTGCAAGACGTGGCAAAAGTGGAGAATATTTTAGGCTTGGCGCAAGTCAGCCGTGAAAATGGCAAGCGCCGTGTTGTAGTCACCACCAACGTACGCGACCGTGATTTGGGCTCATTTGTGGGTGAAATGCAGCAGAAATTATCTCAGCAAAAATTACCAAGCGGTTATTGGCTTGGTTATGGCGGTCAGTTTGAAAATCTGGCCTCGGCAAAAGCCAGAATGCAGATTGTGGTGCCATTGGCATTGCTGATGATCTTTGTTCTGTTGATGGCGGTGTTTAATAACTTTAAAGAAAGCTTGCTGGTATTTAGTGGTGTGCCATTTGCGTTGTCAGGTGGATTAGTCGCACTTTGGTTGCGAGATATTCCATTATCGATGTCAGCTGGGGTTGGGTTTATTGCACTCTCTGGTGTCGCAGTACTCAATGGGTTAGTGATGCTGAGTTTCATCAAAGAGCTTCGTGAGCAGTTTAATGTACATAAAGCGACCTGGCAGGGGGCGATTCTCCGATTACGCCCCGTTCTGATGACCGCCTTCGTGGCATCGTTGGGTTTTATTCCGATGGCGATTGCTACAGGCACAGGTGCAGAAGTACAACGCCCATTGGCGACAGTTGTGATAGGTGGGATTATTTCTTCCACTTTACTGACATTGCTGATTTTGCCTGTTGTCTATCGTTGGATGAATGAGAAAGCTGCTGTTCAGTCTAGCAATATTTCATAAGTCATCGAAATTCTGAATGTGGTGTGTATAAAGTTTTTGCCTTACTTTTCAAAGATGAAAAGTAACAAAAATCTTTTGTTGGACAGAGGGTACATCCCTGTAACCCCTGTCCAACGGGCGGCATCCATGCCGCCTCCACGATAGTAAATGTGTACTAGAGTAGAGATATAAGATCGAAAGATTTTAGGACAATTATTTGCACTTAATAAATTATATTCATTAATGATTTGAGATAGTGTAATTAAAAACAAGTTTGACTTAAAAATTATAAGGAGTCTAACATGAGTGGACATCAAGGGCATGACCATAGTCATGCTGTTGTGACCGAAGGCAATGCCAGAAAACTCACGATTGCCTTAATGCTGACCATGACATTTTTAATCATTGAAGTGGTTGCAGGCTTAATTACACAAAGTCTGGCCTTGCTGTCTGATGCTGCACATATGTTCACTGATGCCGCTGCATTAGCGATTGCTTTAGCTGCGATTAAAATTGCCAAACGCCCTGCTGATGATAAGCGTACCTTCGGTTATCAGCGTTTTGAGATTTTGGCGGCATTATTTAATGCATCTATGTTATTTTTTGTGGCGATGTATATTCTTTACGAAGCCTATCAACGATTTACCCAACCGCCCGAAATTCAAAGTATAGGCATGTTGGTGGTCGCATCAATTGGATTAATCATTAATTTGATTTCAATGAAAATTTTGATGTCCAGTGCGACTGAAAGTTTGAACATGAAAGGTGCTTATTTAGAAGTGCTGAGTGATGCATTAGGTTCTGTGGGCGTCATTATTGGTGCTGTGATTATCTATTACACCAATTGGTACTGGATCGACACGCTGATTGCGGTGGCAATTGGTTTCTGGGTATTACCAAGAACATGGATTTTGCTCAGACAAAGTATCAATATTTTATTAGAGGGTGTACCTGAAGAGGTTGATATTGAAAAGTTACGCACTGATCTATTGGCTTTAGATGGCGTTGAAAGTATTCATCAATTGAAAGTTTGGGCGATTACTTCAAAAAATATTCACCTAACCGTTCATTTATTTGCACCTAACGCAGATCGCAAACAACTACATCAAGCTGCTACAGAAATGCTATCGCATGAACATGGGATTGCCGAGGTGACCTTGCAAATTGAGGATGATGCAGAAATGAATTGCCAGCATATGCATCAACATGTTGAAGATGAACAACACACTCATTCACATCAGCACTGAGCTGATGTGAATCGGAATTTAGAGCAACGTGTTAGTTTTGCCATTCGTGATTACAGTCACGGCATTTCCAGTGCTTTTGTGCCTGCATAAAAGCCTGCATGGAGATTTTAAAATCTGGCAGGTCGCGCCAGAACAGAACACCTGCAATCACACAAACACCAAATACTGCAACGGTTGCGATTTGCAGTGTTTGTCCTGCACCATTGCCAAAAATCCACATCCCAACACTGATCAGCACCAAAACTAGTAAAATAAAAATGGCGGGAACGAGAAGCACCAGGCTTTTTGGCACATTGGGACGAGGGCTGTTGGCACCCTGACTGACAGGCATAATTTTCACGCTTTGACATTTAGGGCAACGGTATTGCATAAAGATTTCCTATAGTATTTTGCTTATTTTAGCGAAAATTATGCAAAAGCTAAAATCCTACGTTGTTCAAATACATAAACTTACTTATTTTGTACTATCTTTAAAATATTAAGTTGATTCGAGCAATCCATATCGGTCGCAGCTCGTCTAAACCTGTTGGAAAAACTACAATCAGTCATGATAATTTGTGAACTGAATGTGTTGAATAATGCGCAAGGAATCGCATGTTGCCTACCAAACTTCTAAAATTATGATTAGCTCGCATCGAAAAGGGAGAAGGTCATCTTTCGACCCAAGACAAGCTAATGTTAGTTAGCATGGAGAGTCCTGATTTAAGTGCAAATTTCTTTTTAAGATAGTTTAAAGTCTCGTTACCAAAGCAATGGAAATTCCAGCATGAGACAGATGAAGATATTCTATATACATCACAACTCATCAAATTAATTGAAAACCAATGAAACATATTTAGAAAATGGACGATTAAATTAATTTAAAAGTGTGCAACAAAAAGACGCAAATTGCGCTAAATAGCATGCTAATCTACATAAAAACAGCCAATAAGTTGATAAAACAGATTGTTGCTCATATCAAAATTGAGTTGCTGAGAAAGGGAAGAGGGAGAACATCTTGAATCGACAAGATGACAAAAAGGCAATGTTCGATATTATGCCTGCAGATATAGAATCATCAGATGAAAAACCGTCTTTATCACGTCGGTTAATCAATAAGACATTACAGCACGCACAAGATGCTGTTGAGTTTGCGAGTGATACCTCTCGTAATATTGCAGGTGTTGCAGATGCCGCCTTAGATGCCTTAGATCAAGTTACCCATCATACCAAACGTGGTGTTGAAGGGATGCGAAATACTGTTCGTGATATGGTATCAGAAACCAGTGAAGCAGCGCGTCAAGTTGCGTTGGCAATGGCACGTGCATCGTTAGGGAAAAGTAGCCTCACCTTATATTTGCCTGAAATGCTGCTCAATAATCAAATTCGGAAACGTATGGATCGTTCTGAAATTGATGATATTAAAATTGAATGTGGCAATGATCGCTTTCATATCGAATTAGATGGACACTATCGCCGTTTCCTATATCGACTGTCTTTAGAGTTCAATGTTTTAGAATGTCGTATTGGGCAGGAAAAATATTTACGTCTTTGTCAGGTCGATGAGCATCTGGACTTACAAATTCGTCATGGTGGTACTTTAACAAATTGGGCAGCAAGACGTGTCGGTAATATCAGCTTTGAAGTGATTAATTCCTTACCGATCCCATTTTTGATTAATCATCTCATTCGTGATGTGCCAGGGATTCAAAAAGAAGGGCATCGTTTATGGTATATCGACCTTGAAGAAGCTGGTTTTATTGATTTCATTAATAACCGCTCATGGATGGTCGATAAGCTATTAAGCTTGACTGATTTTAGTATTTTGCCAGGACTTAATATTTTGCAAGAGAGTCGCGAATTGGTACAACAATTAGTTGATCAATTTGAGATCCGAGGCTTACGTGTTCAGTCTGGACGTTTAGAAGTCCAAGTTGGAATTGGAAGTGAGTAAGCAATAAAAAAGCCACTGTCAATGCAGTGGCTTTTTAGAATTTGGCGTCCCTACGGGGATTCGAACCCCGGTTACCGCCGTGAAAGGGCGATGTCCTAGGCCTCTAGACGATAGGGACTTATTGAGGCAACACAAATTGAAGTTTGGTGGAGCCAAGCAGGATCGAACTGCTGACCTCTACAATGCCATTGTAGCGCTCTACCAACTGAGCTATGACCCCAGTCTGTGTGAGCGCAATATTAGGGCGAATGCGCTCACACGTCAATGATTAAACTGAATTAATTCTCACTATTTGCATCATTTTTCGGCAGTTTGAGTGATTCGTTTAATTTTTCCCAAACTTTAAGTTCTTTCTTGCTTGGCCCACCTACGATTTCTAAGGCATGACGTAAACGTGCAAAAGTCAAATCAGGACCTAGTGTTACCATAGATTGCATCACAGGCGTTGAACTCGTTGAACCCGCAATCGCAATAAAGAATGCTGGCATAAAGTCACGAAGTTTAACTTCCATTTGAGTGGCTAAATCCATCAGTGTTTGGCTGACAGTATCATTATTCCACGTAAACTGACTCTCTAAGCGCCAAATTGCAAATTGTAAGCTTTGACGAACTTGTTCTTCGGTCAATTTTTTGCTTTCAAACTGTTCTTTACTGATTTGTGGCATGTGATTGAAATAGAAACCAGCCCAATTCACAGCTTCTGAAAGTAGATTGATACGAGGTTGAATCGCAGCCGCAATGTCTTCAAGTGTTTGACGGTCGCTTTTCCATGTTAATAGGCGATCTAGAAGTTGCCCCGGTGTTAAGCCTTTAATCCATTGACCATTCAGCCAGTTGAGTTTTTCAACATCAAAGATTGGACCGCCCAATGAAACACGCTGTACATCAAAGTTTTCAACCATGTCCTGTAATGTGAATACTTCACGCTCATCAGGCATTGACCAACCCATGCGACCTAAATAATTCAATAATGCTTCTGGTAATACACCGATGTCGCGATAATAGTTAATAGAAGTTGGGTTCTTACGTTTAGACAGTTTTGATTTATCTGGGTTACGTAACAATGGCATATGACATAAAGTTGGCATTTCCCAACCAAAATATTGGTAAAGCAACTGATGCTTAGGCGCTGAAGGCAGCCATTCTTCCCCACGTAATACATGGGTAATTTCCATCAAATGATCATCCACGACATTAGCAAGGTGGTAAGTTGGTAAACCATCCGTTTTTAGCAACACTTGCATGTCAACTTGTGCCCAAGGAATCTCCACTTCACCACGAAGCAAATCATTAATCTTACAAATACCATCTTCAGGTACTTTCATTCGAATGACATGTGGTTCACCCGCAGCAAGGCGTTGTTGTACTTCTTCTTGTGAAAGTTTTAAGCCACGCCCATCATATTTTGGCGTTTCACCACGTGCTTGCTGCTCTGCACGCATTTGGTCTAGGTCTTCTGCTGTTGCGAAACAATAGAAAGCATGTCCTTTTTCAACCAAATCTAAGGCATATTGTTTGTAAATCCCCATACGTTCCGATTGACGATACGGCGCATGAGGGCCGCCCACATCTGGACCTTCTGACCAGTTCAATCCTAACCAACGTAAAGAATCTAAAATCATCTTTTCTGATTCAGGTGTTGAACGGAGTTGATCTGTATCCTCAATACGTAAAATAAATTCACCGCCGTGCTGTTTAGCAAAACATAAATTAAATAACGCAATATAAGCAGTACCTACATGAGGGAAACCTGTAGGAGAAGGCGCAATACGGGTACGAACTTTCATAAATTATCGAAGCTTAAATTAAAATTGAAACTATTATAACGAAAAAGCCTAGTCACAGCATGACTAGGCTTATTTAAACATGTAGAGCGTTACATATTTAAAAGATCAAGATGTGTGCGGTTGAAAAACAGTCTGAACAAAGCGTGAAAAACGTTCGTGTTGGCTTGCAAAGAACGTTTGCGTTGGCGTTGTACGGATCGTATTCAACATTTTTAATTCGTCATCTGTTGAAGGCAACATGGCTGTATTACGTTTTTGTTGATCAAGCGCTTTCACAATTAACGAAGACGATTTGTCTATCGTTTTAATATTATTGTTTTCTTTAATTGCGGCTGCATGTCCAACTTGAATAGAAAACACCAAAAATAAGCTTAAGCATAGTGTTTTTTTAAGTTTTGATGCTTGCACGGTAACATCCCCTTCATGACTTCGAGTCTACAAGACTAACTAAATGACTATAGTATTGCTTTAATCATACGATTCAAACATAAATTTTAATAAAAATATAACTATGTCACACTTTTTACAAAAAATAATAAATAAACACGCTTTTGGGTATCGTAAGCCTGATGGCTAGAATATCTGCAAATCAAATCTAACAAGCAAATGTGTAGAAAAAGTGGAGAATGATAATTTTTCTCAAAATAAAAATAACATGAATAAACACTTAGCATTTTAACTGCCATACATCCTTAATATCACGATATATAAAAAAAAGAATAATTTCTAAATTATTTATATAACTATTTGATTGTAAATTATTTTTAAATAAATATAGTGGTCATAAATATGCAGAAAATGAGTGAATAATAAATGAAAACAGTGATCGCCGCAGCATTGCTTGCTTTGGGTTTAAATAGCATAGCGCAGGCAGCTACAACGTTCTTAAATGTATCTTATGATCCAACACGAGAGTTTTATCAAGAATATAACCAAGCATTTGGTCAATATTGGAAACAGCGTACAGGTCAAGAGGTCGATTTTAAACAATCGCATGGTGGTTCAGGCAAACAGGCAAGATCGGTAATTGATGGTTTACAGGCTGATGTTGTGACATTGGCTTTGGCGAATGATATTGATGAAATTGCCAATACAGGTCTCATTCGTAAAGATTGGCAAAAACAATTTAAAAATAATTCTGCACCTTATACATCAACGGTTGTCTTCCTTGTCCGCAAAGGAAATCCGAAAAATATCCGTGATTGGAATGATCTTACCAAAGAGGGTGTCGAAATTATTACCCCAAATCCGAAAACAGGTGGAGCACCGCGTTGGATTTATTTATCGGCATGGGGCTATGCGTTGAAACAACCCGGTGGTAATGAGACTAAAGCCCGTGATTTAGTGAAAAAATTATACCAAAATGTCAAAGTACTTGATTCGGGAGCGCGGGGTTCTTTAACTACATTTGCTGAGCGAGGTATAGGCGATGTGTTACTGTCATGGGAAAATGAAGCTTTATTGGCGACCCAAGGTTTAGGTAAAGATAAATACGATATTGTTTATCCATCAATTTCGATTTTGGCTGAGCCTTCAGTTGCGATTGTAGATAAAACCGTGGATAAAGATGGTCATCGCAATTTAGCGCGAGGCTATTTAAATTTTCTTTATTCACCGTTAGGACAGGAACTTGCAGCAAAACATTATTTCCGTCCACGTAATCCGCAAGTTGCAGCAAAATATGCGAAACAATTTCCAAAGATCAAACTCTTCAGCATTAATGATGTATTTGGTGGATGGGCAAAAGCGCAGAAAACCCACTTTGTGAATGGTGCGATTTTTGATCAAATTTATACAGATAAACAGTAAATAAATTATATATACAATTTGTGATTGAATATGGGAAAGCAAATACACGGAGTATTTGCTTTTTTGTTGCATAAAAAATGATAAGAAAACGGTTTTATTTATGAAAAGTTAAGAATTCTCTACAAAAAGTCATTTGGTACTGGGGTAAAACAAGGTGATAATGTGCAGTTACATTTTTAGCTATTGATCCTATTGTTATGTCGCATATTTCTGTCTTACTTCATGAAACCGTTGATGGCGTATTGGCAGGTCGCGATACTGGTATTTTTGTCGATGCAACGTTTGGTCGAGGAGGGCATACCAAGCTCTTACTTTCCAAATTGGATCAAAATGCACGTGTTTACGCCTTTGACAAAGATCCTCAGGCACTTGAAGTTGCCGCGCAATTAGAACAAGAAGATCCGCGGTTTAAAATTATTCATGCCAGTTTTGCCGATATTCAGGCGGAATTAACAAATATTGGAATTACTGAAGTTGACGGCATTATGGCCGATTTGGGTGTGTCTTCACCGCAACTTGATCAAGCAGAACGTGGGTTTAGCTTTATGCAAGATGGCCCACTAGACATGCGTATGGATAATTCTCAAGGTTTAACTGCGGCTGAATGGTTACTTGAAATCGAAGAAGAAAAATTAGCCAATATTATTTTCCAATATGGCGAAGAGCGTTATAGCCGTCGTATTGCCAAAGCGATTAAATTGGCAGGTGAAATTACGACAACTGCTCAACTTGCAGAAATTGTTAAGGTTGCACATCCAAAGTGGGAAAAGCATAAACATCCTGCAACGCGTACTTTCCAAGCGATTCGTATTGCAATTAACAAAGAACTTGATGATATTGAAACGTTTTTACCGCAAGCTGTAGAATTGTTGAAAGTACAAGGACAGTTGGCTGTGATTAGCTTCCACTCTTTGGAAGATCGTTTGATTAAACAATTTATTCAAAAAGAATCAACTTTAGCGGAAGATCATGGTTGGGGAATGCCTCAAGCACAGGTTGATACGCGACGTTTAAAGAAAGTGTCTCGTATTCGTGCGAGTGAAGCAGAAGTAAAAGCAAATCCTCGTTCACGTAGTGCATGGTTACGTGTAGCAGAGCGTTTAGAGCAGAAAGGCAGATAATGAATAAAAAGAATGATGATGAGATCATATCTAGCAGCAAGAAAGGACTGAAAAAAGTTGTAGTGTATGCTGTGCTGATGGCGATGGTATTCACAAGCGCAATGATGGTGGTCTTTCAAGTGTTTGAATATCGTCATGATTATCGTGATTTAAGTGCTTATATGCGTGAAAGAGACGATCTGAATGCAGAATGGGGGCGCTTGCTGATTGAACAACAAACGTTTGGTGCAACTGCACAGATTGGCTCTCGTGCTGTTACACAATTGCGGATGTTTTCACCACCCGCAGCACAAACGGTTGTGATTTCTTTACCTATGACTTCAAAGCAAGACAAATAAGGCATGCTGTATGGCAGATAAGCGAAGTAAACCAATACGAAAAAAACAGCAGTCTATTTCTGAAAGACCGACACTTGCTTTAGACATGTGGCGATTTTATTTGCTTTGGGGCACGGTGTTACTGTGCTTTATTGTATTGATTGCACGTGCATTTTATGTGCAAGTGGTCAATAAAGACTTTTTACAAAATAAAGCGAATGCCAATATTTTGCGTACGGAACGCCTAGAAGCAATGCGTGGTGTGATTAGTGATCGCCACGGAGTGCCTTTAGCGATTAGTACACCGATCATGAAAATTGTGATTGACCCAAGAGATTATTGGGAAACGAAACAGCAATTTGATGAAATCACAGCCGAATTAAAAAAAGATCCACATAACCGAAAATTAAAACGTCAATTACCTGATAAAAACTTGAATTTGGATGAGTTGGCAGATGCGGTTGGTGTAGACCGTGCTGATCTCAAAAAGCAAATGGAAGCTCGTCCACGCTCACGTTATTTGGTACTACAAAAAGAAATTCCACCGCAGCAAGCTGACCTCATTACCAAGCGAAACTTTCAAGGGGTTTATGCTGAAAAGACGTATAAGCGTTACTATCCGCAACCACAGCCGAATGCACAAATTATTGGTTTAACCAATAGTGAAGGTGTTGGGGTTGAAGGTTTAGAAATGCAACTGAATAAACAGTTGTCAGGCGTCGATGGTGAACAAAAAATTATTCGGGATAAAAAAGGTAATCGTCTTAAAGTCTCAGAAGTGATTAAAGAAGTCGAGTCAGGTGAAAATGTCACACTCAGTATCGACTCACGTTTGCAATATATTATGTATCGTGAATTGACCGCTGCTGGTGTTGCAAATAATGCTCGTTCGGCAACCGCTATTGCTGTAGATGTAAAAACTGGTGAAATTTTAGCAATGACCAGTTGGCCGTCATATAACCCAAATGATAAAAATGGTTTAGCCAACAAAGATGCAATGCGTAACCGTGGTGCAATCGATATGTTCGAACCGGGTTCGACGATGAAACCATTTACCGTTGCGGCTGCCTTGGAAAGTGGCAAATACACGCCAAACACAATCGTGAATACCTCACCAGGTTCAATGAAGTTGGGATGGCATACCATTCGTGATACACACAACTATGGTGCATTAACCCTGACAGGTATTATTGTTAAATCATCTAACGTGGGTTCAGCCAAACTCGCGTTATCGTTACCTAAAGATGCGATTCCATCATTCTTCCGTCGTGTCGGTTTTGGGCATCGTTCTGATGTGAAATTCCCAGGCGAGAGCGCAGGGCTGTTGTATTCGGGTGATAAGTTGAACCCCTCTCAGTTGGGTACGATGGCGTATGGTTATGGCTTAAACGCAACCATTCTCCAAGTTGCACAAGGTTATGCGATGCTCGCAAACCATGGTGTGGAAATGCCATTAAGTCTAAGAAAATTAGATCAAGCACCCCAAGGCAAGCAAGTTCTTGATTCTAAGATTGCAGATCAAGTGCTATTGATGCTTGAGCAGGTTACTATGCCTGGTGGTACAGCTACACAGGCCAATATTCCTGGTTATCGTGTGGGTGGTAAAACAGGTACGGCACATAAATTACGAGCTGACCGCAAAGGTTATTCGAGTAATGAATATCGTGCCTTATTTGCTGGGGTTGCTCCAGTGAGTGATCCTCGTCTGGCGATGATTGTCGTCGTTGAAAATCCTCAAGGTCGGTATTATGGTGGTCTCGTTGCAGCGCCCGTTTTTGCGAGAATTATGCAAGAATCGCTACGATTACTGAATGTACCTTTAGATAAACCACTTGATACCTCTATAAAATCCAATCCGTAGGTAGATTATGTCGATTAGTTTTCAGCAGATATATCCGATTCATATCGATGCGGCTTGGTTCACTCAGCCTTTTCAAGGCTTTTGTCTAGACAGCCGTAAGATTGAAGTTGGGCAGATTTTTATTGCTTTAAGTAGTTATAGCCAACCTGAAAAAACCCGTCAATTTGCACAAAATGCGCTGAATGCAGGGGCATTGGCGGTTATTAGTGAAACAAGTTTGGGGCTTGCGAACGAATGGGTTTGCCCTGAAGTACGTTTTCTTATGGGTGAATGGCAGCAGCAATATTTAGAAGCGGTCGATCCTGTAGAGTCATTACGTGGTATTGCAGTCACAGGTACCAATGGTAAAACCACGATTTCACGCTTAATTGCAGAGTTAATTAGTTCGCAAGGGCAAGGCTGTGCAGTGATGGGGACAACAGGCAATGGTATCTTGCCAAACTTGACCCCCTCAACCCACACCACTTTAGATGCGCTGCACTTACAGCAGGCATTGCATGATTACGCTAAACAAGGGGCTAATTTTGTTGCACTTGAGGCGAGTTCGCATGGTCTGGAGCAAGGTCGTCTGAATGGTTGTGATCTTGAGATAGCAGTTTATAGTAATTTAAGTCGTGATCATTTGGATTATCACGGTACTTTAGAGGCTTATGCAGAAGCTAAGGCGCTATTATTTAAATTTACTACATTAAAAGTCGTTGTGATTAACATCGACGATGCACATGCAAACGTGATGCTGGCTGCTGCGAAAGAAAATCCATCAAAACCGAAAGTTTTGACTTATTCTTTGACTCAAACTTCTGCGGATTATTATATTGATCATTTGCAATATCGCTTGAGTGGTGCAAGTTTTACATTGATTAGTCCAACAGGTAGATTTGCTGTGCAAAGCCCATTGCTTGGACATTTTAATGTAGAAAATTTATTAGCAAGCTTGATTGCAGCAGAATATGCTGGTTTTTCGCTTGCTGATTTAGTGCAGTTTGTTCCGCAACTTAAGGGTGCCCCAGGACGAATGCAAGTCATTCAAGATGCGGATCGTCTATTTGTCGTTGATTATGCACATACACCTGATGCATTGATTCAGGTGTTAACCACGTTGAAACGTCATGTCACTGGACAATTATGGGCGGTATTTGGCTGCGGTGGTGATCGCGATCGCGGTAAGCGTCCTTTAATGACTCAGGCTGCGCTTGATCATGCTAATCCAGTAGTTCTCACCTCAGATAATCCACGAACTGAAAACCCTGAACAGATTTTTGCTGATATGAAGCAGGGAATTGATTTTGCAGAACACAGCGTACATGAAATTCATGATCGCCGTGAAGCGATTAAATTTGTGGTCGCTCAAGCTCAAGCTGGAGATATTGTCGTGATTGCTGGCAAAGGTCATGAAAACTATCAGGAAGTAGATGGCGTTCGTCACTGGTTTGATGATGTAGTCGAAGTGCAATCTGCGATTAATGCTCAGCCACATTCTGTAGATTCAGCTTATCCTGCACACTAAGGTTAAAAGGTAAATAAAGCGTATGCATACTTCAACAACCAGCACCGTTCCACTAGAACCTTGGACAGCAGAGCAATTACAACAAGCGACTCAAGGTGAATGGCATAATCATAAGATTCCACAAAGCGAAATTAAACGTATTTTGACTGACTCTCGTCATGCTGAAGCTGGAGATGTTTTTCTTGCTTTAAAAGGTGAGCGCTTTGATGCTCATAATTTTGTAGCACAAGTGGCGACGCAAGGTTGTGAGATTGCCATCGTAGAGCGCCCAATTGATGCAGATATTGCACAACTCGTCGTTAAAGATACACGTTTGGCTTTAGGGCATCTTGGAGCGTATCGCCGTCAGCAAAATCCACAGTTGAAAGTGATTGCTTTAACAGGCAGTAGTGGTAAAACCACCACGAAAGAAATGTTGGGTAGTATTTTATCCCGTTTAGCACCAACCTTGATCACGCGTGGCAACCTGAATAATGATTTGGGTGTGCCGATGATGTTGCTGGAACTGCGTCAGGAGCATCAATATGCTGTGATGGAGTTGGGTGCCAGTCACCAAGGTGAAATTGATTACACCTCGAATCTGGTGCAGCCACATGTGGCGGGGATTTTGAATATTGGTACAGCGCACTTGGGTGAATTTGGTGGCCGTGAGGGCATTTGTCGTGCCAAGTCAGAGATTTATGCACATATTTTGCCTGACGGAATATCGGTTGTTCCCGCTGATGATGATTTTACAGCGACTATTCGTGAAAATGCTCAAGCTCATTCAATGTTGAGTTTTGGTGATGGTGGCGATGTGTTTGCGACAGAGGTTGAATTACATCCTCAATCAGCAAAATTCAATTTACATACTCCACAGGGTATCCGTACAGTAGATCTACCGTTTGCAGGTGCACATAATGTGCAAAATGCAACTGCTGCAACAGCATTTGCCTTGGCAATTGGGATTGCGCTTGATGATATTGTACAAGGCTTAGAACAAGCACAGGGTGCCAAAGGGCGTCTGAATTTTATTCAACACCAAAATCACTTATTCATTGATGATACTTATAATGCCAATCCAACTTCAATGCGTGCAGCAGCAGAAGTTCTTGCTCAACAAACGGGCATTAAAGTGATGGTAATCGGGGATATTGGTGAGCTTGGAAGTACAGCAGCGCAACAACATTATTTGTTGGGCCGAGATTTGGTTTCGATGCAAGGTATTCATTTTGTAATTGCAGTGGGTGAATTCTCACCTGCCACTCAAGAAGGTGCAAGAAGCACACAATACGGTAAAAAATTACAAGCTTTTCTGAATCAGGGGCAAGCTTTGTCATTTTTAATGAGTTTAGTAGAGACACATCAACCCCAGCACATGAGTTTCCTATTTAAAGGTTCTCGCTATACCCATATGGAAACGTTGATGGCTGACTTGATGGAGAAGATTTAAATGTTGTTATGGTTATTTGAACAATTGGCAGGCTATAACAGCTCTTTCCAAGTGGTTCGTTATTTAACATTACGCTCTTTGTTGAGTGTATTAACTGCTTTGACCATTGGCTTGGCTTTAGGGCCTGTGATGATCCGTAAATTACAAGCCTTAAAATATGGTCAGGCAGTAAGCTCATTTGCTCCTGAAAATCATGCGAAGAAGATGGGAACACCAACGATGGGCGGGATCTTAATTCTGCTCTCAATTGGTATTAGTACCTTATTATGGGCTGATTTATCAAACCCTTATGTTTGGATTGTATTGGGTGTTATGGTGGTCTTTGGTGCTGTTGGTTGGGCAGATGACTGGATTAAAGTTCGTTATAAAGATAATGCTGGTTTACCTGCACGTAAAAAATTCTTTTGGACTTCTGTGGCATCATTAGGTGCTGGTATTGCTTTATATCTAATTGCAAAACAACAAGATAATCCAATGAATACTGCAAATATGCTAGATTTGCTGATTCCATTCTTTAAGAATCTCTCCATTCCACTTTCAGCGGTGCCGTTTGGTTTAGCATTTATTGTTTTCACTTATTTAGTGATTAATGGGGCGTCAAATGCAGTCAATCTGACGGATGGATTGGATGGATTGGCAATTATGCCAATTGTCATGGTTGCAGCAGGTTTGGGTGTATTTGCCTATTTATCAGGTGATATTCGGTTTGCCAATTATTTGCATATTTCCTATGTAAAATATACCTCTGAACTGGTGGTGGTGTGTTCAGCCATGGTTGGCGCAGGTTTGGCTTTCCTTTGGTATAATGCGCATCCTGCTCAAGTATTCATGGGTGATGTCGGGGCTTTGGCACTTGGTGCGATGCTAGGTACAATTGCTGTTATGGTCCGCCAAGAAATCGTTTTTGCGATTATGGGGGGGGTATTCGTAATGGAAGCCGTTTCTGTATTTTTACAAATTGGTTCATTGCGAATGCGGAATAAGCGCGTTTTCTTGATGGCACCTTTACACCATCATTATGAAAAACAAGGTTGGAAGGAAACACAGGTTGTTATTCGTTTTTGGATTATTACCATTTTCCTTGTTGTGTTAGGCTTAATGACCTTAAAGTTGCGTTAAACCATGATTCAAAAAGAAGCTGGTGATCACCAGCTTTTTTTATGTTTGGAGAAAATAGATGAATTTATTGATGTGTCCTGTTTGTCGCCAATCATTGAATTTGGTTGAGCGTTCTTGGTGTTGTGAAAAAGGCCATCATTATGATGTCGCCAAACAAGGTTATGTCAATCTGCATGTGGTACAGCATAAGCATAGTAAGACACCAGGGGATACTGCAGAGTCGGTATTGGCTCGTCGTGAATTTTTGCAAACAGGTGCTTATCAGCCGTTACAGCAGGCGATTGTTGAACTGTTGCAGCGGCTCAGGCCGAAAACTATTTTAGATATTGGTTGTGGTGAAGGTTATTACACCAGTGCGATGCAAGCGCATACTCAACACTGTATAGGTGTGGATATTGCTAAAACAGCTGTACAACGAGCTGCAAAACTCAACTCCAAAGTCACTTGGGTTGTTGGGACGGGTGCAACATTGCCCGTACAGGATCATTCAATCGACGTATGTACTAGTTTATTTAGTCCAATTCCACAAGAAGAGATCACACGTGTTCTTCAAGAGAATGGTCATCTGATTGTGGTGACACCTGCACCTCGACATCTCTATAGGTTGCGTGAAGCTTTATTTGAGCAAGTAAATTTACACGAACCAGAAAAATTTTTAGAACAGCTAGATGATCAATTTGAATTGCAGCAACAACAGCTTGTCGAGAGTGCAATCGAGTTAGATCAACAAGCGCTAAAAAATTTGATTGCTATGACACCTTATGCTTATAAAGCGAATCCTGAACGAAGAATGATTTTAGAACAAGAACAGCATTTCTTAGTGACAGCCGCTTTTCAAATTTATGTATTCCAAAAAAGAAAGAAGCCATCAATTTGATGGCTTCTTTTAAATTTACTTATTCAATATTATTAATTAAATTTTCAATACCATCATGTTCTTTTTGGGGTGATGCTGTTTCCATCGCTGGAACAATAATTTGCTCTTCATCAGATGGTGCTGTATCTGGTAAATCTGAGAAGTCTGTTTGCGCGGAGCGAGTTGGTGCAACAGGAGCAGGACGATAAAGTGGGCGTGCCAACGGTGGGGAAGCACGATATTCTTTTTGCCCTTCATTTTTCTCCAGTTGTAATTTGTCGAATGAAATTGGATCTTTCGCGTCTTTATCGAAATGTACCCAAGCCGATGGCGTATCTTTAAGTGAATTCGCCATGAAATTTGTCCAAATTGGTAAAGCAGCAACGCCGCCATATTCACGTCGACCGAGTGTACGAGGTTGATCAAAACCAACCCAGGCGATTGCAACTAATTTTCCATTAAAACCTGCAAACCATGCATCTTTGGCATCATTGGTTGTTCCTGTTTTTCCACCTAAATCGTTACGACCGATTTTAAGTGCTGCTCGTCCCGTACCATGCTGAATCACATCGCGTAAAATATTAGCCATATCATAAGCTGAGCTAGATTTTAAAATGCGTTGCGCTTGGCGATAATTACTATTTGTCGTTGCGGCTGTTTGAGAGTTAGATGTAACAGTTTCAGATGCGGCAGATACATCATCTAAAGTTTCATTGGTGATTTCATTTACAGCATCTTGCTCTTGAATAGCATCGGCTGTTGCATAGGCATTTGGATCACTAATACAAGGGATACAAGCGTATTCTGGATTTGCTTCATAAATTACTTTGCCTGAAGCATCTTCTATTCGTTTAATAAAATGGGGCTGAATACGATAACCGCCATTTGCAAAAGTGGCATAGCCTGTAGCCATTTGCACAGGGAGTACTTGAGGTGTTCCTAATGCGATTGTGTAGTTACGAGGAATTTGATCTTCTTGTAATCCAAAATCCATAAATAGTTGGCGTGTGCGTTCAATTCCCACAGTTTGCAATAGTCGGACCGATACGGTATTTCGTGATAAATAGAGCGCACGGCGCAGGGGGATCATCCCAAGATAGCGTCCATCGGAGTTTTTTGGAGACCATTTACCAATACTGATGGGGCTATCGTTCACCATGCTATAAGGTGTCATACCACGTTCAAGTGCCAATGCATAAACAAATGGTTTAATAGTTGAACCTGGTTGTCTCCACCCTTGTAACGCACGGTTAAACTTCGATTGATAAAAACTATAGCCGCCAACAACAGCTTCTATGGAGCCATCATTTGGATTTAAGGCAATCAATTGACCTTGAACTTTAGGAACCTGTACTAAAGACCAAACGGTTTTGTTTTCATTGGGGCGTAATCGAATAATATCTTTCACTTTAACGATTTGTGAAGCATTCGACATAGCCCCGCCTACACTGTTCGCATTCCGATAAGGGCGAACCCAAGACATTCCTGCCCAATTTACCGTAACTGTTGAGCCATCTTGCATCAAAGCATCAAAAGAATTGTTATTCACTTTTATGACTTGTGCTGGATAGGTATTTGCATATGGGACAAACTGGTTAAGAGGTTTGTCATGTGCTTCTGGTCCACGCCAACCATGGCGGCGATCATAGGCTTCTAAACCGTCTTGAATTGATTCTTCAGCGTAACGTTGACGGTTACTATCAATCGTCGTATATACCTTATATCCTGAATCAATTGCTTGCTCGCCAAAGTTTTCAACCAATTCTGAACGAACCATTTCGCCAACGTACGGGAAAACATTACTGACCGAGCGATCAATCATATTCAGGTTGATTGGCTCAGCAACAGCTTTTTGATATTGACTCTGATTAATATAGCCAAGTTGTAGCATACGCCCTAAAATCCAATTCCGGCGTTCAAGCGCGCGTTCAGGATTGACGACAGGGTTGTATTTTGATGGTGCTTTCGGTAATCCTGCAATCATTGCCATTTGCGCAATGGTAAGTTGATTAATATTTTTGTTGTAATAGATTTGTGCAGCTGCAGCAATTCCGTAAGCATTTTTGCCTAAGAAGATCTTATTGACGTATGAGCTTAGAATTTCTTGTTTGGTGAGATTTTGCTCGATTTTGCGAGCGAGAAAAACTTCAGTTAGTTTGCGTTTAAGTGTTCGTTCTGGACTCAAATAATAGTTTTTTGCTACCTGCATGGTAATGGTTGAACCACCAGTTTGTACATCTGACCCTGTAATAGATTCTGTTAGTGCTCGCCCCAAGCCCTTAAAACTAATCCCATTATGTTCAAAAAATGACGAATCTTCCGCTGCTAGAAATGCATGGATAAACGCTGGTGGAATCTGTTCGTATTTCACTGGAATGGAAAGTTTGCCGCCATATTCTGCAATTAACTTATTATCTGCCGTGTAAACTTGCAATGGTTTCAGTAAAGGTGCCTTTTTTAATGAACTCATATCAGGCAAAGAGGGTGCTAGATAGAGATACATGCCATAAAATCCCATTGGAAGTGAGACTAATATAATAATAAGCATCAAAAAAAATGGACGAACAATACCAGAACTGGATAGCTTTTTCATAATAAGTAAGTTTTAATAAGAGCGAATGGCAAACTAATTATGGTCAGTATATCCTTTAGCCTTACGGATTGTTAGATGAGATATTGTATCCGTATCAATTAAAGACCAAAACAAATTAGTGAGTTGTATTTTTGGGGATAAAAAAATAAATAGGAATGTACTGTGCTCAGGTTATATCGTAAACCAAATAAGGGGTTAGTGGGTGTCGATATTAGTTCGACAACTGTTAAGTTATTGGAGCTCTCTGTAAAGAACGGTAGATATTGGGTTGAAAGCTATGCTGTGATGCCACTGCCTGAAAACAGTGTCGTAGAAAAAAGCATCATCAATCCAGAAGCAGTTGGTGACGCGCTTGAAAGAGTCGTTAACCTTGCTAATCCGCATACAACGAATGTGGCTATAGCTGTGCCAACTTCAATGGTGATTAATAAAATCATTGAAATGGATGCAGATATGACAGCCGATGAACGAGAAGTTCAAATTCGTATGGATGCTGAGCAATACATTCCGTTCCCATTGGATGAAGTAAGTCTAGATTTTGAAGTCTTATCTGACAAATTAGCAAACCCAAATCGTGTAAATGTATTGTTAGTGGCAACGCGTACAGAAAATGTTGACACACGTGTAGAAGTTCTTGAGCTGGCTAATTTATCTGCAAAAATTGCTGATGTTGAAAGTTATGCCATGGAACGTGCTTTCAGTGTATTCGCAGATACTTTGCCAATCGGTGCAAACACAGTTGGTATTTTAGATATTGGTCATACTATGACCACCTTATCTGTCATGCAGAAAGGTAAAATTATCTATACACGTGAACAGGTATTTGGTGGTCGACAACTAACCCAGGATGTTCAGAGTCGTTACGGTTTGTCTTTTGAAGAGGCTGGGCGTGCGAAAAAAGAAAGAACACTGCCTGACGACTATGATACGGAAGTGCTCGAACCCTTTTTAGATGCCGTAGTTCAACAGGCAGCTCGCTCACTTCAGTTTTTCTTTTCATCATCACAGTTCAATGAGATTGACCATATTTTATTGGCAGGTGGTAATGCTAATATTCCTGGTTTAGCCAAGTTGTTACAACAAAAACTAGGTTATCGCGTCACCATTGCTAATCCATTCTTACAAATGGGCTTTTCTCCGCAGATTGATATTAAAAAAATTGAAAATGATGCTTCCTCATTGATGGTTGCATGTGGTTTAGCATTGAGGAGTTTTGATTAATGGCAAAGATTAACTTACTCCCTTGGCGTGATGAGCTAAGAGAACTAAAAAAGAAACAGTTCGTTGCATTTTGTGCTGGGGTAGCAGCATTAGGCGTAGTATCAGTTTTTTCTGGGTGGATGTACTTTGACCATAAACTGAATGATCAGGAGCAGGCAAATCAGCTAATTGTAAGTACTAATCAAAATTTAGATACTCAACTTAAGTCATTAGATGGTTTGCAAGAACAACGCAATGCAATCATTGAGCGTATGAAGTTGATTCAAGGCTTACAAGGACAGCGTCCTATTACAGTGCGTTTGGTTGATGAGCTAGTGCGAGTAACACCACCTACAATGTATTTGACAAAATTTACCCGTACAGGTGATAAATTTACCATTGAGGGTAAAGCAGAAAGTCCAAATACCGTTGCTGAGCTTTTGAGAAATCTAGAAGCTTCACCTTGGTATCGTAACGCGTTTATGAATTCTTTCTTGGCGGCAGATGATAAAAAAGATAAAACAACAAGCTCTTTAGTTCCTCGAATCGAAGAAAATTATGGTAGTTTTCTGGTTACTGTCGATTTGGGGGAGATAGGGACAACAGCTGAAGCTGACTCAACTTTAGAAGCAGCAGCATCAGGGACAGCAGGGGTGACAAAATGAACTTAGAAAAATCGGATGATTTAAATCAGGAAGTCGCTGTTGTAAAGAAAAAGAAGATGACGTTCGAGCAATTTTTCCAACAGTTTAATACGTTGGATATGAATAATTATGGGGGGTGGCCTCTATCTGTAAAAATCACTTGTTGGATTTTCGTTTTTCTAGCAGTTATTGCTCTAGGATATTTTATTGTCATTAAAAAACAACTTGACAATATAACCAGCGCGCAAGCACAAGAGCAAAATTTATTAAATGAATTTAAAGAAAAAGATTCTAAATTACGTAATTTGCAGCAATATCAAGCTCAATTACAAGAAATGGAAGCAAATTTCAATCAACAATTAGAACAACTACCGAAAGAAACTGAAATTCCAAGTTTAGTTGAAGATATTAATTTAACTGGTGTGAACTCTGGATTAAAGTTTAAAAATATCCGCTTAGAAAATGAAGTAAAGCAAGAGTTTTTTATTGAGCAGCCAATTAGTATCGAAGCTACAGGTGATTATCACGCCTTTGGTGCTTTTGTTACAGGGATTGCTGCATTGCCGCGCATCGTAACGTTGCATGATTTTGTTGTTGAAGCTGGAAAAGCAGATTCGTTAAAGGCTTCAGACATTCCTGTCGTAAACTACTCAATTAAAGCAAAAACATATCGTTATATTAGTCCTGAAGAGCAAGTTGAGAAAGAATCTATGACTCAACCAGCTACAACGACAACTCCAGCAGTTCAAGGAGGGCAGCACTGATGAATAATTATAAAATAATATCTGCTCTATTTATTACAATTAGCTTGGTTGGTTGTGATTCTCGTATTGATGCTGTAAATCAACAGATGGCTGATATTCGTAATCAACAACCGTTACCTATCGAACCTGCTCCTGTATTTGCTCCAGTACCATTATTTAATTACGCATCGCACCAGTTGAAAAGTCCGTTTATGCCAAGTTCATTAGCTGCTGAATTAAAAATTATGGCAGGTAAGCGTGTTTATCCTAACCTTAACCGGCAGTCACAACCTTTAGAGAGTTATGCTCTTGAGGCCTTGAATATGAAAGGTAGTATGCGTGGTAAGCATAATGACACGATCGCCTTGATTCAAACACCAGATGGTCAGATTGAGCGTGTACAGGTTGGTAGTTATTTGGGTATGAACCAAGGGCGAATCATTAAGATCAACCCGACTCAAATTGATTTAGTGGAGATTGTGCCAGATGGGCGAGAGGGTTATGTTGAAAGACCACGGACGCTCGTTTTAATTGGGCCAATATCTTAGGATTAAGGGAATAACAATGAAAAAACAGTTTAAAAATTCTTTATTTGGGGAAGTCAAGACTATGAGCCATGCATTCCGTCAATTTTCAATGGGTGCAGTCGCAATTGCAATTATGCAAGTTGCATCTGCACAGGTGAGTATGACGAATATTGTTCCAATGAGTTTGGCTGACCAAGGTACAGAAATCCGTGTGATGTTTGATGGTCTGCCACCACAACCACAGGCATATCAATTAGAGCAACCCTCAAGATTGATTTTAGATTTTGATAAGGCACAACAAAATCTAAAACAAAAATCGATCCCTGTATCAACTGCTGAAGCATCATCTATAGACCTTGCAGCAGATGATCAACGTTCACGTTTAGTGGTCAATTTAAAAGAGGCAGGAGCATTTACGACACGTGTTGAAGGGAACACGTTTATTCTTAAAATAAATGCAGTTCAACCAGTAAACGCTGTTCGTAATGCTACGGTTGTCAGACAACCACAGCAAGGTGTATCAAATATTGGTTTCCAGCGCGGTAAGGATGGCGAGGGGTTGGTTGTTATTGACCTGTTGGGAAGTAACACACCTGTCGATGTGCAGCAGCAAGGTAGTAAAATTGTTATTAGAACGATGGGAAATAAAATTCCAACGCATTTAGCTCGTCGTTTAAATACCAACGATTTTGCAACCCCTGTTGCAAGTGTTGACGCCTACAATGACAAAGGAAATGGTGTGATCACCATTCAATCTGCTGGTAGTTATGAATATATGGCTTACCAAGCGGAAAATAAATTAACGATTAGTCTTAAGCGTCCAGAAGATAAATCTTCTCCGAAAGCTAAAGCCCAAGTCTATACTGGAAATAAAATATCCTTAGACTTTCAGGATATCGAAGTACGTCGAGTTCTGCAGTTACTGGCAGATTTCACTAGTATAAATATGGTCGCAGCCGATACGGTTCAAGGCAATATTACTTTACGTCTGAAAGATGTACCTTGGGATCAAGCTTTAGATATTGTTCTTAAGACCAAGAATTTAGATAAACGTCGTAATGGAAATGTGATCTGGATTGCACCTGTTTCTGAGTTAATTAAGGCAGAAGAAGAAGAAGCTAAGGCGATTGCACAAAGTGTTAAATTGGCACCTCTTCAAACTGAATATATTCGCTTGAGCTATGCAAAAGCGGCTGATATTGAAAAACTGATTACGCAAGGTAAAAATAGTAGCAATAACAACAATTCATCAGGTGTGGCGAATAACGATACTTTGGCAGGTGGTCTGTTAAGTCCACGTGGTACAGTATCAACTGATCCGCGTACCAATACTGTCATTATCAATGATACTTCGCAGAAAATTGATCAAATTCGTAAAATGGTTGATTTATTGGACGTGTCGGTTAAGCAGGTAATGATTGAGGCACGTATTGTCAGTGCAAGTACCGATTTTACGAAAGAAATGGGTGTTAAATGGGGTATTCTATCGCAAGGTATTACTAGTAATAATGATTTGTTAGTAGGTGGTAGTAATACTACTTTATGGAACTTAAGAAAGCCTACTAAAGATAGTGATACAGGGGGGTGGAAATATGAAATTGAACGTCCAAGTAACCTAAATGTTGATTTGGGGGCAACAGCAGTAGGTGCGAGTCGTATTGCTTTTGGTTTAATCAGTTTGTCAGATTTTATGCTGGATCTAGAACTGTCTGCGGTTCAGGCGGATGGTTATGGTGAAGTCATTTCAACGCCTAAAGTTATGACTGCGGATAAACAAACTGCAAAAATTGAGTCAGGTACTCAAGTTCCTTTTTCATCCTCAACGGGTACTGGGGCAAATGCAACGCCGAAAATCGAATTTAAAGATGTGGTATTAAGTTTAGATGTAACGCCGAGTATTACACCAGATGGAAAGGTTCAAATGAATCTTGATATTAAGAAAGATAGTATTGCTGGTGTAACCCCTCAAGGACAATTCTATTTTAATAAAAACATGGTGAATACTAATGTCTTGGTTAATAATGGTGAAACGGTGGTATTGGGTGGTATTTTTGAACAAGAAAATCTAAACAAACAAACCAAGGTGCCATTTTTAGGTGATTTACCTTTCATGGGCAAATTATTCCGTCGTGATTCGAAAACTGAAAATAAACGTGAACTACTTATTTTTGTGACACCAAGAATTGTTAATGACACTTTGACGAGAAATCATTAATATATTTTGAATAATCGCAATTAATATAGGTGGCGCGTTGCAAGGCAAAGCGTTTGAAACCCTACCAAATATTTATTTGGTAGGGCCAATGGGGGCAGGCAAAACAACAGTTGGTCGACATTTAGCAGAATTGTTGGGACGTGAATTCATTGATAGTGATCATGAAATTGAGCGTAAAACAGGTGCTACAATCCCTTGGATTTTTGAAAAAGAGGGTGAATCTGGTTTTCGAGCACGTGAAACTAATGTGTTAAATGACCTAACGGCACGTTCTGCCCTTGTTTTGGCGACTGGTGGTGGTGCGGTAACACAATCGGAAAATCGAAAGTTTTTAAAACAGCGAGGTATCGTTGTTTATCTATATACTCCTGTAGAGCTTCAGCTACAGCGAACTCATCGCGATAAGAATCGTCCATTGTTGCAAGTAGAAAACCCAGAAAAGAAATTAAGAGATTTGTTAACTGTGCGAGATCCACTTTATCGTGAGGTTGCACATTTCATTGTTGAAACAAATCAGGGTGCAGCGCGAGACTTAGCGCAAAAAATTCTACAGCTTATTTTATCTAAACAAATTTAGTAATTTTCTTGTTGGTCTAATTTTATGCAAACACTACATGTTGAATTGGGTGATCGTCGCTATCCTATTTTTATTGGAAGTAATTTAAATCCCAGAGATTTGCTAGCGCCATATATTCATGGTCGACAAGTGATGTTGGTTTCCAATACAACCATCGCACCATTATATTTGCAACATTATGTTGATGGATTGCGCCAGTTAGATAAACAGATTGCACAATGTATTTTACCCGACGGTGAGCAATTTAAAGACATTGAACATTTGAATTTAATTTTTGATGCGCTTTTGGAATCAGGTTTTAATCGTGATTGCACAGTGCTTGCATTAGGTGGTGGAGTCATTGGTGATATGGCTGGTTTTGCATCAGCTTGTTTCCAGCGCGGAGTGAATTTTATTCAAGTACCAACTACATTATTATCTCAAGTTGATTCAAGTGTGGGTGGGAAGACAGGAATCAATCATCCTTTAGGTAAAAACATGTTGGGTGCGTTTCAGCAACCTCAAGTTGTATTAGCGGATATGGCACAGCTTGATACTTTACCAGACCGTGAACTTTCTGCTGGTTTGGCTGAAGTGATTAAATATGCATTACTAGGCGATGTGGATTTTCTAGTATGGTTAGAACAGAACATGGATGCGCTTGTTGCACGTGATGCGAATTTACTCGCAGAAGCAGTCTATCGCTCATGCGCACATAAAGCTAGAATTGTGGCTAATGATGAAAAAGAGCAGGGTGAGCGTGCACTTCTAAATTTAGGGCATACTTTTGGGCATGCAATCGAATCCTATCTAGGTTATGGGGTATGGTTACATGGTGAAGCGGTTGCAACAGGTATGGTCATGGCGGCAGATTTGTCACACCGTCTAGGTTGGATATCTGCTGAAGATGTTGAGCGTACAAAAAGAATTATTCTACGTGCCCATTTACCGATATCATGTCCACAGATTCCACTTGACGAATTTTTGGCTTATATGTCGCATGATAAAAAAGTGCTCAATGGCCAATTACGTTTGGTTTTACTTAAAAAGTTAGGCCAAGCGATCATTACCAAAGATTTTGATGTGGATTTAATGAAGCAAACGATTCTTGCGAACCAATCTTCATAATCAATATATTGAGAAAAATATGCTTATTTCTAGATCAATCTGGCAAAATATTCAACAATACAGTTGGCTCACGCTTGCAATTGTATGCTTGATTGCTGCATTGGTCTTTTGGGGAATTACTGATGGAGATGCTTTGGTTGAGGTGGATCAACCAGCTAAAACTGAAGTTCAAATTCAACCTGAAAAAGTGACTGCAACTGCTCATCTAGGTGCCTTTTCTAATGAGGTGAAGCCGCTAGATTTAACAACCAGAGTTGTTGTTTCTAATGAGCATGCACCAGAATTTCGTGGCACTAAATTTATTAAAGAAAATCAGCAAAAATGGACGATGGAAATCTTTCGTAGTTCAGATGAAGCAATTGTTAAAAATTTTTTGTTGAGTCGATTAGATCGGAAAAAGTTTATTTATTTCCGCTTAACTGGGGAAGATCAGGCAGAACAATATGTTCTTGTTTATGGTATGTCACCGAATATGGAGGAAGCAAATCATCAGTTTGCTCAATTGAATTTGGTACTTCCGCAATCCGTGCAACCTAAAGCCCAGCAATTATCAAAATATGCAGAGTTTGTGAATGATTTAGGGTTTGATGAATTAAAAACAGCGACAAATCAGCTTTATGATATTCAGTTAAAACCCGCAGCGCTACCTAAAGTGGACGAGAGTTTGTTGGCTGCAGGGGCGGTGGTTTCACAAGGCAGTTTGGGTGTTAGTTCAGAAAAGCCAGCAGTTGATCCTGCAATAGCAACTCAGACAACAGTCACACAGCGTGATGCTCAAGGTAACGTGGTAAACGTCAAACAAAGCCAATCTTCAACACAAAACCCTGAAAAATTGAAAGAAAATTCAGATTCTTCTAAACGCGATGTGGTAGATCCATTCAATTAGTGTTGCACTAATTTTGAGCATAATTGGCGCTATTTTAAGGCGAAATGACTTATTTTGGTGCAAAAAAACCTGATAAGATATAGCTTTAGCCTATTATAAATTAAGGTTATTTTAATTTTTTTAATGATTTAGTAAATTTATAATTAATTGGTATGTTTTTTGCTTCCTTGTGGTGCTAATTTATCTGCTCATTGCACTTTTTCACACTAAACACCCAATTAATTTAGTGAAATGGAAAGTTTTTGTGCTTTACAAACATTGGTGAAGGTGTAATAACTGAAAACACTTTATATGCTTGAGTACGCTGTTTCTTCTTAAAGAAAGGCGTATATTGCAAATCCGCCAGGAAAAATGTTTTTGCGAAGCATTGAACTTTATATGAGTTGATCGGCAATATCGCAGAAAATGAATTGATTGTTTGTTGCTCGAAAGAGCCATGTTGAAAGAAGGGTACGCTATGCACATGCCATCGCCTAATACTGTAGCTCCCGCTCAAGGCTTATATCAGCCTGATGAGTTTAAGGATAACTGTGGTTTTGGTCTGATTGCCCATATGAAGGGTGAATCAAGCCATCATCTGGTCGAAACTGCGATTCACAGTTTAAGTTGCATGACGCACCGTGGTGGTATTGCCGCGGATGGTAAAACAGGAGATGGTTGCGGATTGTTATTGGCAATGCCAAAACAATTTTTCCGTGAAGAAGCTCAGAAGCTAGGCAGTAATCTAACTGAGATTTTTGCTGCAGGCACAGTATTTTTGAATATCGACCCTGCTTTAGCTCAAAATGCAAAGAACATTTTAAATAAAGAAATTGCAGCAGAAGGTTTAACGGTTGCGGCATGGCGTGTTGTACCAACAAATAATGATGCTTTAGGTGAAATTGCATTACAATCACTCCCAGCATTTGAACAAATTTTAGTGAACTGCCCAATGGGTTTGACAGAAGTTGAATTTAACCGCAAGTTATTTTTAGCTCGTCGTCGTGCAGAACAACAATTACAAAACGATCCATTATTCTATGTGACCACACTTGCAACAACTGTCATCAGCTATAAAGGTTTGATGATGCCAGCAGCAATTGCTGACTTCTATACCGACTTAGCTGATGAGCGTCTAAAATCGCATATTGTGGTATTCCATCAGCGTTTCTCAACCAATACTTTGCCACGTTGGCCATTGGCTCAGCCATTCCGTTATCTTGCGCATAATGGTGAAATTAACACCATTACAGCAAACCGTAACTGGGCATTGGCTCGTACGCCGAAGTTTGAAAATCCATTACTGCCGGGTTTAACTGAGTTAAATCCGATTGTAAACCGTACTGGTTCGGATTCATCAAGCCTAGACAATATGCTTGAAATTCTTGTTGGTGGCGGAATGGACTTATTCCGTGCACTTCGTATGCTCGTTCCACCAGCATGGCAGAATGTTGAAACTTTAGATGCTGATCTACGTGCATTCTATGAATTTAACTCTAAGCATATGGAAGCTTGGGATGGTCCAGCAGGTCTTGTGATCCAAGATGGTCGTCACGCGATTTGTATGTTGGATCGTAATGGTTTACGCCCTGCACGTTGGGTGATCACCAAAAATGATTACATCACGCTTGCATCAGAGATTGGTGTATGGGGTTATGAACCAGAAGATGTTGTGTCTAAAGGTCGTGTTGGTCCTGGTCAAATTTTAGTTGTAGATACTTTGACAGGCAAAGTGCTTGATACGAAAGATGTCAGCAATCACCTTAAAAACATGCGTCCGTATCGTGAATGGTTGCGTGACCATGCGATTCGTTTGAAAGCAGATCCTCAGCTTGAAGAACAATTGAGTGATCAGGGTTTAACTGGTGATGCATTAAAAGCGGCTCAAAAAATGTTTATGGTGACATTTGAAGAGCGTGATCAGATTTTGCGTCCAATCGCAGAAAGTGGTCAGGAAGCTGTTGGTTCAATGGGTGATGATACGCCAATGGCAGTCTTGTCTCGTCAAGTTCGCCATGTATCAGACTATTTCCGTCAACAGTTTGCGCAAGTGACTAACCCACCAATCGATCCATTACGTGAATCGATCGTAATGTCATTGGAAACATGTTTGGGTCGTGAGCAAAATGTGTTTGAACAGGGCCCTGAACACGCTGACCGCATCATTATTTCAAGCCCTGTATTGTCACATTCAAAAATGCAGCAGCTTCGTGATGTTGAAAAAGAACGTGCGGGTTATGCTGTTGCTGATATCAATCTGAATTATGCAGAAACCGAAGGTTTACAAGCCGCAGTTGCACGTATTTGTGAAGAAGCTGCACAAGCTGTTCGTGATGGTAAAACTTTAATCGTTTTGACCGATAAAAATATTCGCGAAGGTTTCTTGCCAGCAAACTCAGTATTGGTAACTGGTGCAGTACATCATTACTTAATTCAAGTTGGTTTACGTACTGATGCAAATATTTTGGTTGAGACAGGTTTCGCACGTGATCCACATCAATTTGCAGTACTACTAGGTTTTGGTGCGACAGCAATTTACCCGTATTTAGCTTATGACGTGATTAATGATTTGGTTGCGAAAGGCGAATTATTGGGTGACCCAATTTATGCGCAAGCAAACTTCCGTAAAGGGATTGAGAAAGGCTTATTAAAAGTACTTTCTAAAATGGGGATCTCGACAGTTGCTTCTTATCGTGGCGGCCAACTGTTTGAAGCAGTAGGTTTGTCATCTGAAGTCGTGGATAAATGTTTCCTTGGTGTACCAAGCCGTATCCAAGGTGCGACTTTCGCTGATTTAGAAAATGACCAGAAAAAATTGGCAAGCACAGCTTGGTCAAATCGCAAGCCAATTGATCAGGGTGGTTTACTCAAATTCGTATTCGGTAAAGAGTACCATGCGTTCAACCCTGATGTGATTAACTCATTGCATAAAGCGGTTCGTTCAGGTCAATATCAAGACTTTAAAGAATATGCTGAGCTAGTAAATAACCGTCCAGTTGCTACGATTCGTGACTTATTCAAGTTAAAAACAACCGATTCGATTGCGATTGATCAAGTTGAAACGATTGAAGAGATTCTACCTCGTTTTGATTCTGCGGGAATGTCTTTGGGTGCATTATCTCCAGAAGCACATGAAGCAATTGCAATTGCGATGAATACGATTGGTGGTCGTTCGAACTCTGGTGAGGGCGGTGAAGATCCTGCACGTTACGGTACGATTCGTAACTCGAAAATCAAACAGATTGCATCAGGTCGTTTTGGTGTAACTCCTGCGTACTTAACCTCTGCTGAAGTGTTGCAGATTAAAGTGGCACAGGGCGCGAAACCAGGTGAAGGTGGTCAGCTACCAGGTGGTAAAGTGAATGGCTTAATTGCACGTTTACGTTACTCAGTACCGGGTGTGACTTTGATTTCTCCGCCTCCGCATCATGACATTTACTCAATTGAAGATTTGTCACAATTGATCTTTGACTTGAAGCAAGTCAATCCTCAAGCGATGGTATCGGTAAAACTAGTATCAGAGCCAGGTGTTGGAACGATTGCGGCTGGTGTGGCAAAAGCATACGCTGACTTTATTACCATTTCAGGTTATGACGGTGGTACAGCAGCATCTCCACTTTCATCGATTCACCATGCGGGCTCGCCTTGGGAACTTGGTTTAAGTGAAGCGCATCAAGCACTTCGTGTAAATGACTTGCGTGGTAAGGTTCGTGTTCAAACGGATGGTGGTTTAAAAACTGGTTTAGACGTGATCAAGGCAGCTATTTTAGGTGCTGAAAGCTTTGGTTTTGGTTCTACGCCAATGATCGCATTAGGTTGTAAATACCTACGTATCTGTCACTTGAATAACTGTGCAACTGGTGTCGCAACACAGCAAGACCATTTACGTAAAGAGCATTATATTGGCGAACCAGAAATGCTGATCAACTTCTTCAAGTTTATTGCTGAAGAAACACGTGAATGGTTGGCTGCTTTAGGTGTTGCATCACTCAAAGATTTGATTGGTCGTGTTGATTTGCTTGAGGTTTTACCAGGCGAAACTGAAAAGCATGCGCATCTTGATCTCAGCGCATTATTGACATCACATCCTGCTGCTGAAGGCAAAGCTCAGTATTGCCAAGTTCAAGGTAATGCGCCATTTGATAAAGGTGTATTGGCTGAGAAAATGGTGGCTGAGATGTTACCAGCAATTGAAGCAGGTACAGGTGGTTCGTTTAACTTCACTGTCGGTAACTGTGACCGTTCGATTGGTGCGCGTATTTCTGGTGAAATTGCACGTCGTTATGGCAACTTGGGTATGGAAAACAGTCCAGTAGTCATGAATCTTGTAGGTACTGCTGGTCAGTCACTTGGTGTTTGGAACGCTGGTGGTTTGCATATCAAACTTGAAGGTGATGCGAACGATTATGTTGGTAAAGGCATGGCGGGTGGTCGAGTTTCGATCTTCCCACCAAAAGGTTCACCGTTCCAAACACAAAATACTGCAATCATCGGTAACACTTGTTTGTATGGTGCGACTGGCGGTAAGTTATTTGCTGCGGGTACTGCGGGTGAGCGTTTCGCTGTTCGTAACTCAGGTGCTTTTGCAGTCATTGAAGGTGCTGGCGATCACTGCTGTGAATATATGACAGGTGGTGTGGTAACTGTCTTAGGTAAAGTTGGTCATAACTTTGGTGCGGGTATGACAGGCGGTTTCGCTTATGTACTTGACCTTGATAACGACTTTGTTGACTACTACAACCATGAGCTGATTGACCTAAATCGTATCTCTACCGAGTCGATGGAAGATCACAAAGAAAATCTACTGCGTATCCTTGATGAACATATCAAAGAAACAGGTAGTGCTTGGGCATACAAAATCCGTAATGAGTTCGACTTCTATAGTCGTAAGTTCTGGCTTGTAAAACCAAAAGCTGCTAATTTGCAATCGCTTTTGAAAACAACCCAAGCTGATCCACAATAATTCCACGACTGCAAAGACATAGGCAGGTGCAGAGGTGAAGGACACCACTGCGCCTACCCACGGAGAGAGACATGGCAGAACGCCTCAATAATGACTTTCAATTTCTGGATGTACCACGTCAAGATCCAGAGAAAAAAGATATTACTGTCCGCAAAGCAGAGTTTGTGGAAATTTATAAACCTTTTACAGCGGAAGTGGCTGCAAACCAGACTCATCGTTGTTTAGGGTGTGGTAACCCATATTGTGAATGGAAATGTCCTGTACATAACTACATTCCAAACTGGTTAAAACTGATTGCTGAAGGTCAAATTTTCCAAGCAGCTGAACTTTGCCACCAGACCAATACCTTGCCAGAAGTTTGTGGTCGTGTTTGTCCGCAAGACCGTTTGTGTGAAGGTGCATGTACCTTGAATGACGGCTTTGGTGCAGTCACGATTGGTAATGCAGAAAAATATATTAATGATACAGCGTTCGCTTTGGGCTGGCGTCCAGATATGTCTGGCGTTAAATGGACCAATAAAAAAGTGGCCATCATTGGTGCGGGTCCAGCAGGTTTAGGCTGTGCTGATATTCTTGCCCGTGGCGGTGTGAAACCAGTTGTATTTGATAAACGCCCTGAAATTGGTGGTTTACTTACATTTGGTATTCCAGAATTTAAAATGGAAAAAGATGTGATGAAACGTCGTCGTGAAATCTTCACGGGGATGGGTATCGAATTCCGCTTAAATACTGAAATCGGTGTTGATGTAACGATTGAACAACTCCTTGCTGAATACGATGCCGTATTTATGGGGATGGGAACTTATACCTACATGAAAGGTGGTTTCCCTGGCGAAGATCTTGATGGTGTTTACGATGCCCTAGATTTCTTAATTGCTAACGTCAATCGTTGCCAAGGTTGGGAAAAAGATCCAAGCGAATACATCAGTGTTGATGGTAAGAAAGTGATTGTTCTTGGTGGTGGTGACACTGCAATGGACTGTAACCGTACTTCATTACGCCAAGGTGCGCATGATGTGACATGTGCTTACCGTCGTGACGAAAGCAACATGCCGGGTTCTGCGCGCGAAGTGAAGAATGCCTATGAAGAGGGTGTAAAATTCCTATTCAATCGCCAACCGATCGAGATTGTGGGCGAGAATGGAAAAGTGACTGGTGTTAAAGTGGTCACTACCCAAATGGGTGAGCCTGATAGCCGTGGTCGTCGTAGTCCTGAACCTGTTCCGGGTTCTGAAGAAATTTTACCAGCAGATGCGGTATTACTTGCATTTGGTTTCCGTCCAAGTCCTGCTGATTGGTTTGGTTCTGCAAATGTAAGTTTAGATGGTTCAGGTCGTGTCGTTGCGGCAGAACAACAAGAATTTAAATTCCAAACATCTAATCCAAAAATCTTCGCTGGCGGAGATATGGTGCGTGGTTCAGACCTTGTTGTGACTGCAATTTGGGAAGGCCGCCAAGCAGCAGAAGGTATTTTAGATTATTTAGGTGTCTAATTCATCTTTTTAGTTTGATTGCGATAAAGCCTGCTCAAGCAGGCTTTATTTTTTTCATCTTATCTTTTTGGTAGTTTTAGCAAATCTTGTAAGCTTTCTGCCCTGTCCCTGATCATTTTTCAGCATGATACTCGAAGACCAATCAGGAAATTGTGCAGGCAATAAAGATGGCTCTTGCAAATGCAAATTCAGAGAAAATTATTTAAATCTTCCCAAGGCATTTGGGGTTACAGTACAACGGTTACAGTTCTCAGATGATTTTATGCAATGATATAAATATTTCAACAAATAAATGTTACACAGCGAACAAAAAATCACATTACAATGAATTATTGCAAAAAATATAAAGAAAAACCTGAGGATAAATTTTTATGAAAGTTATTAAGAAAACCGCATTAGCAACAGTATTAACAAGCACTTTGTTGTTTACAGGTTGTGGATATAATACTTTACAAGTGAAGGATGAAGCCGTAAGTGCTTCATGGTCTGAGGTGCAAAACCAGTATCAACGACGTGCTGACCTTGTTCCCAATCTTGTCAATGTGGTTAAGGGCTATGCTAAACATGAAGAGCAAGTCCTCACAGAGGTTACGCAAGCTCGTTCCAATGTGGCAGGTCTAAAAGTGGATAAAGAAGTTTTAGAAGACCCAGCGCTATTCGAAAAATATCAACAAGCACAAAGTCAATTGACAGGTGCATTATCTCGTTTAATTGCGGTTTCTGAAAATTATCCAGATTTAAAAGCCAATGAACAATTCCGTGATTTACAAGCACAATTGGAAGGTACAGAAAATCGAATTGCGGTTGCTCGTAATCGATATATTACGACAGTGCAAGATTACAATTCATATGTGCGTCAGTTCCCACAAGCAATGACGGCAAAAGTCATTGGTATGAAAACCAAAGAGAACTTCAAAGCAGAGCAATCTGCGCAACAAGCGCCAACAGTTTCATTTAATTAAGATTTGAAATTGTTCTTGATGGGTTTGGAGTTGCCATATGTTGGAAAAAATTACACAGAAACTTAAGCAGCTTTCGGCTGTTCTCATGATTGTTTTTGTAACACTATTTTTTCAACATACAGTTTGGGCTGAGGTTGCGACTGCAACAGATGAAACTGATTTAGTTGTTGCAGGTAAAATGATTCAGCAGCCACAACAAAATCAATCACAACCGAACACTAGAGCACAACAAGCACTTATTTTACCGCAAGTTGCCAATGATATGGCTGAGGGTGAATCCATACGTGGTTTACCCACTTTAAACCAACCTGTGATTGATCAGGCTAAGATATTGAACGAGGCTGAGGTACAGCAACTCAATCAAAAAATACTGACGTTGTATCAGCAGGGTAAAGCTCAGATTGGGGTGATTATTGTACCCACCACAGGACAGGAAGCTATTTTTGATTTTGCTTTACGTACAGGTGAAAAATGGCAATTAGGTTCTGCTAAACGTGATAATGGTTTGTTGATGGCAATTGCAGTCAATGATCGCAAAATTCAGATTCTAACAGGCTATGGTCTCGAAGGTGTTTTACCTGATGTGGTTCTTAGCCGCATTATTCGTAATCAGATCACACCCTCTTTTAAACAAGGTCAGTATGCACAAGGAATCTCATCAGGTTTGGATGAAATTAGCCGTATTGTGAACCAAGATCCAGAAATTGCCCAACAGGCTGCCCAAGAATTAAAAGACCGTCATGAACAAGCTTTACGTGAGCAACAAGCGAAAGATAATACGCTAACTATGGCGCTATTCATCCTGATTGCTGGTGTTGTCGGTTCATTCATTGTTGGCAATCGTTTAAGTGCCTCCACTGCGGCAGTAGCTGCAACTGTTGCGGGACTACTCAATGGGGCAGGGCTTGTGATGAGCCTGTTATTAGGCATCGGAATTTTCTTTCTACTGATTACTTCATTGGCACAGCTTATTTTTCAAGCTTTTCTATCTGGAGGGGGGCGAGGTCGAGGTGGTTTTGGTGGAGGAAGTGGTGGTGGATATAGTGGCGGTGGCGGTAGTTTTGGTGGAGGAGGAGCATCAGGTTCATGGTGACAAAGACGGATACAACGGAAATCATTACGCAATCGAAACTGGAAGAATATGCACAACCTAGTCTAAAACGTTGGTTCAAACATTTTTTCTATATTTCTTCTGCATATCGTTTTTTTAATAAAAAAGACCGCTTAGAGATTGCACAAGCTGTTCAGCAAGCCGAGAAAGGGCATGTCGGTGAAATTCAGGTGGTAATAGAAGGGCATATACCCTGTTCACAGGCTTATCATCAAAACACACGGCTACGTGCTCAGCAGCTATTTGCTGAATTAGGTGTATGGGATACTGAATTGAATAGTGGGGTTTTGCTTTATTTGAACCTTTGTGAGCGTAAAGTTGAGATTGTGATTGATCGTGGTCTTAAAAATGCGACTCAAACTGAGATTTGGAATCAGATTTGTCAGCGTATTGTTTATCAACTTGCTCAAAAACAACATCTAGAAGCCATCAAAAACGGAATTTGTGAGATTGGTCAAGTGTTAGATCATTATTTTATCAAAAATCAAAATAATCATGAAAATGAGTTACCTGATGAGCCTATTATTTTAAATTAGATATGATTATCAGCTAATCCACTTTGATTCGCTTATTGCTATCATATTCGTGCGTAAAGAAAGCTTCATAATTTATCATTTGTAATAATATGCCCTTTTATCTTCCGATAAATGGAAGAAGTAAAAGTGATTATTTTTGTGTGATTTGTGTCATGAAATCTAAATTCTATAAGATATAAATCATAGTTGAGTTTTAGGATTTAGGCGAATAAAGTGTTAAAGCTGTCAATATTTGTCACTTTATCCCCAAAAATATGGTGTTTGAGTTATTTCGTAGCAATAATAATATTCTTTTAAGTCTCTGTTTTTTTGAGTTAAAATTGGCTAAGCTAAGGATTGGCATAGAACATGCTAAATACAAAGTAGCTAAAAAGGCTTATAAAAATTTAATACATTGGAGAAATGTTATGAAATCAATGCAAAAGGGTTTTACTCTTATCGAATTGATGATCGTTGTAGCGATCATTGGTATTTTGGCTGCAATTGCACTTCCTGCTTACCAAGACTATACAGTGCGTACACGTATCACTGAAGGTTTGGGTCTGGCTGAATCTGCAAAATCAGCGATTCAAACTGACGGTTCTGCATCTGCGGCGGATCTTACTCGTACTGCAAATACATGGAATGCTCAGGCAGCAGGTACAGGTGCGAACTCTAAATATGTGAACTCTGTTCAAATGAATGCTGGTACTGGTTTGATTACTATCGTATATAACGATCAACAAGTTGGTTTGGCTGCCGCAGAAAGAACGATTACTTTAACGCCATGGGTACGTAGTGGCGCTGCAGGTGCTGGTGAATCATTAGCTGCTGCAATTGCTGCTGGTCGTACTGGTACAATTGACTGGGGTTGTGCTTCTGAAACAAATGCAACAGCTACAGCAAGTGGTATCACTGTAGTTGCTTTAGGTGCAGCAGGTGTACGTGCTAAATACGCTCCAGCAGCTTGTCGTTAATTAATACAATAAAGTTGTATTAATTGTATTCTTTTAAAGATACATGTTTTAAGTTAGAATCGTATAAGCCAAGGATCGGCATATAACATGTTAAACATAAACTAGTTGAACAAAGCTTGTAAAAATTTAATACATTGGAGAAATGTTATGAAATCAATGCAAAAGGGTTTTACTCTTATCGAATTAATGATCGTTGTAGCGATCATTGGTATTTTGGCGGCAATTGCACTTCCTGCTTACCAAGACTATACAGTGCGTACACGTATCACTGAAGGTTTGGGTCTTGCTGAATCTGCAAAATCAGCGATTCAAACTGACGGTTCTGCTTCAGCGGCAGATCTTACTCGTACAGCAACTACTTGGAATGCCCAAGCTGCTGGTACTGGTGCAAACTCTAAATATGTAAACTCTGTTCTTATGGACGGTGCTACTGGTTTGATTACTATCGTATATAACGATCAACAAGTTGGTTTGGCTGCCGCAGAAAGAACGATTACTTTAACGCCATGGGTACGTAGTGGCGCTGCAGGTGCTGGTGAATCATTAGCTGCTGCAATTGCTGCTGGTCGTACTGGTACAATTGACTGGGGTTGTGCTTCTGAAACAAATGCAACAGCTACAGCAAGTGGTATCACTGTAGTTGCTTTAGGTGCAGCAGGTGTACGTGCTAAATACGCTCCAGCAGCTTGCCGTTAATACTTTCCTAAAAAAATGCAGCCTTAGGGCTGCTTTTTTTTATTCAAAATAAATGATTAGATGTAATAAAAATACGAATAAAGTGACGTTTTAGGTTACCTTCTTTTTTTTGATAAATATAAGTTGCTGTAAAATAACATTTTAATTTATGGTACGCTTTTTGATTGTAAAATAATAATAAATGGGATTATGGGGTGGAGTATGCAAAAGGGATTCACACTGATTGAGTTGATGATCGTTGTTGCAATTGTGGGTATTTTGGCTGCAATAGCAATGCCTGCGTATCAGGATTATACGGTTCGTACTCGTGTCGTGGAGGGGCTTGGTTTGGCTGATCAAGCAAAACAGGCAATATCGATTGAAGCGATTATTTCGGCAGCAGATTTACAGCGTGTAGCGCAGGCTTGGAATGCACAAGCTGTAGGTACTGGGGCAAATAGTAAATACGTGAATAGTATACAAGTTGATGAAGTGACAGGTGAAATTGAAATAACATTCAACCCGACTCAAGTCGGTATTGCTGCAACAGAAAATACGTTGATGCTGAGCCCTTATATTCGGGCAACCAATGGTAATGCACTAACTTTATTGGCTGCTTTGACTGCAGGTCGCAGCGGATCAGTTGACTGGGCTTGTTCATCGCAAACACAACAATCTGCTATAATGCAAGGCATGCCAGGAGCAACGTTAGGTACAATTCAGCCAAAATATGTTCCAGCAGCATGTAGGTGATTTTAGAAGGAATTTAATTAAAAAATGCAATCAGCAAAGACAAAATTTGTTATAACGCACTTATTTTTTTCATTGTGTGTTGCATTGTGCGTCGTCGTACTTATTTTTGTTTTTTGGTACCCGTTGCCTTTGAATAAAGCGACTGGAGTCACGCATATTTTTTTAATGATGCTCGCAATAGATATTGTTTTAGGTCCCTTTTTTACTTGGTTGGTTTATAAAGAAGGAAAAAAGACTTTAGTATTTGATTTAGTAGTTATTATTTTGATCCAAATCGCTGCACTGGGCTATGGAATTTATAATATTGCACAAGGACGCCCAGTATGGATTGTATATAGTGTTGATCGATTTGATCTTGTTAGGAATAATGAGCTTTATACAAAAAATATTCACCGTGCTCAAAAAAAATATCAACAAACATCTTGGTTAACACCGCAGTTTGCAGCAATTGAGTTTTCGAAAGATCAAAAACAACGTAATGCAGATATGTTTGATGAGGTATTGGGTGGGGTTGATATTTCCCAACGACCAGAACGTTATGTGGCGATTGATAAAGCTAAAGTTCAGATTCAGAAACGAGCACAAGATTTGGTATTATTATCGAAATATAATGATCCTGATTCTGTGAAAAAGATATTAAAAAGATATCCAAAAGCAAATGCTTTTGTTCCATTAAAAGCAAATGCAGTAGATATGACTGTGTTAATTCATAAAGAAACTGCCGAGGTAATTGAAATTGTAGATTTACGACCTTGGAAATTAAATTAAATTAAATTTATTCGATTTTGAAAATTTGTTTAAATGAGCTTCGATGTATAATCTATCGAAGCTCATTTTTTTATGTCGATATGCAAATTCTTTGTAGTGTAGTTGCAGTTTTGTTGATTAGTTTTGCTTGGCTGTCACCATTTCATACCTATCCCTGGGTGACATTTTCTAGTGAGCTGGCAAGCTTCGGAGCTGCTTTGGCATTATTGGGTGTTCTGCTCAAACAAAATATTAAAATTCCTATACCACAACTTTTGATGTTGCCTTTGTTTTTGATTCCTGTATTTCAATGGTTATTTGGACTCGTTCCAGATTTTAGTGTGGCATTGCTAAGCTTTTCATATGTTTTTATGTTTTGGTTGATGATGATAGGTGGGTATAACCTGTCCTCTATATCTCAAAATCGTGAACGCTCTATGCAAGATATGAGTTATGTAGTGTTGAGTGTTGCTTTTATAAGTAGTTTGATTGCGATTGTTCAATGGTTGAATCTAGAGTCAAATTTTAGTTGGGTTATTCAACTAAAGGGAAGTCGGCCATATGCGAATTTTGGTCAACCCAATAATTTAGCTACATTTTTGATTATAGGTTTAATGGGTGCGTTGTTTTTATATGAAAAGCATAAAGCATCCTTGTGGCTACTTATCCCATCAAGCTTATCTATCTTATTTGCGATTTGCTTAACGCAGTCACGGACTTCCTGGCTAGTCTGTATTTTTATTTGTATCTATTGGATGATTAAGCAATATAAGAATAAACCAAGGCTTAATTTTATTAAGTTATTTGGTTGGGCTGCTACTTATTTTTTAATTGCGGGCTATTTATTGCCTATTATCGCACAAGTCATGACGACAAGTGTTGGAGAGGCAGTAACCCATACAGCATCACTAGCAGAACGTGCAGGTTCAGGGCATGAGCGTCTTGGGATGTGGATGCAAATTATACATGCCATAGGTGAGCGTCCGTGGTTTGGTTATGGCTGGAATCAAACAAGTGTCGCGGTTGTGGAAAGTATTCATTTTAATACCGTACAAGTTTGGTTTAATAGCGCGCATAATATCCTGTTAGATCTGTTGGTTTGGAATGGTTTGCCATTAGGCTTTTTAATTATTGCGTACTTTGCGATTTGGTTATTTTGGTTAAGTAAAAATGCAAAAGATACAATTTCGATTGTGGCAATATTGATGGTGAGTGCAATTTTGATGCATGCGATGTTGGAGTTTCCGCAGCGTTATGCTTACTTTTTATTGCCAATGGGTTTTTTGTTGGGGTTAATTCAAGCTCAAACGCCAAATTTAAACGGTGTTAGCTTACATCGAAATATTATTCGTTGTGTATGGCTCGTTTCTCTGATTGTCTTACTGTTGATTTGGCGAGATTACAAACTGTTCCAAGAGAATAGTAAATTGGTTTTTAAGCAAAAACCAGTTTCAGAAGAAATATTGGGAAGTTCTAAAATATTGATACTTACTCAATTTCAGCAAAGATTAGATTGGATTGCTTTAAAGCCTCAGACATTGATGTCTGATTCAGATCTTAGCGTAATTGGCGAAATGGTTAAAAATAAGGCTACACCATATAATTTAAAAAAATATGCACAATTACTTGTCTATAATCACAAGCTTGATGAAGCGGACCAACAATTATTTGTTTTACAACAATTGTATAAGCAAAAAATAAGCTTGTCAGAAATTATGGAATTAAATAATAAATAAACTTCTAAAATTCATCTACTTTATCTTTTAAGGGATAAAGTAGATGACATGCTTTAAATTTGGCTTTGGATATAGTTTTCGATGCCAACATTTTCAACTAAATCAAGTTGTGTATCGAGCCAATCCCAATACTCTTCTTCTTTCTCTAAAATTTCCTGAACTAAATCACGTGTAACGTAGTCTTGTTGTGCTTCAGCAAGTTCAACAGCTTGTTTAATCGCTTCAATGTTTTCTTTTACTTTACGAATGTCGCAATTGAGGACTTCGATGGTATGTTGCCCAATATACAATTTACCTAGATGCTGTAAATTAGGTAGGCCTTCTAAGAATAAGATTCGTTCAATGACCTTATCCGCATGCTTCATTTGACGAATTGATTCTTTATATTCAGCGGAGCCAAGTTTTTCAATTCCCCAGTCATTAAACATACGAGAGTGTAAAAAATATTGGTTAATTGCAGTTAAATGGTGATAAAGCACCTGATTCAGTTGATTAATCACGTCTCGATTGCCTTTCATTGCACTTACTCCATAACACCATGATGCCCTAGTTTTTAAGGCAATTTATATGATTTTAATCAACAAATAATAATCTGACGAGTAAATTATAGAACGGCAAATGAAAATCACAATCAAAATACGAAAAGCATTTTGGATTCGTACTAAAGTGAATCACTGAAATAAAAAAACCGCTTATCTGAGGAATGGTTAAAGTTCGACAAGAAGCGGCGTAGTCGTAAACAGATCGTTAAATGAGGTTGTTGAGATATTGGATTAATTTAGATTATGCAGCAACTGAAATACGAGCAGCTATTTCTGCGAGCTCATCACTAATAATAGAACGGGCTTCGGGTGCACAACGACCACAGCAAGTGCCTAAGTCGAGTAAATCACGAATTTCACGATAACTTTCAGCGCCGTTTGCAACAGCGTCTTTGATATCTTGATCTGTGATTCCACGGCATAAACAGACATACATGGGAGTGATCCACAAATATTAATGCGATAATTGATATTATTGATAATTGTTATCGTTTGTCAATGAATTTCATTCTTAGAGTGAAGATATTCTTATTGAGAATTTGAATAAAAAAATACCACCTGATCGGTAGTATTCTTTCTTTATTTTATCTATTTGATAAATATCGCATTTAATTCTGTGTTGGAATAATAACAATACCATCCATTTCGACTAATGCACCTTTAGGTAGGCTTGCGACACCCAATGCTGCACGAGCTGGATAGGGCTGGGCAAAATATTCGCCCATAATTTGATTCACCAATTGGAAGTGAGAAAGATCTGTAAGGAAGATATTCAATTTAGCGATATCTGCTAAGCTGCCACCTGCGGCTGCACATACTGCTTTTAGATTGTCGAATACACGACGAATCTGAGCCTCAATACCTTCTACAAGTTCCATACTGTATGGGTCTAAGCCAATTTGACCTGAAAGATAGAGCGTATTGCCAACAAGAATTGCTTGAGAATATGTTCCGATAGCAGCAGGGGCGTGTTCAGTATGAATAACTTGACGTGACATTAAGCTCTCCTATGTCATTGTTTCTATCTTAAACAATGTGACTTTAACACAAAAGTTTGGCTCCGAAACGGTCGAATACTGTTTAGTCGCAATTGTTTGCAAATGATTCATTAGCTTTAAAAATAAGGAATCTTTCAATTTTAGGTCTGGGTGAACATCGTCTATTAAACGATTAACAGACTTTTGCAACTTCTGGTTGGGCGATTGGCATATTTAATCGTTCAATCCGTGGGAAGCCAAAATGCATGCGTAAATCACGAATAATTTGGGCAATTTGATTTCGATTGCTCACGACTATATTCACATAGGTTTTCTGGTCTTGTGAATAGACCATTTCTACGCCTGTTTTGGCCTTTCGGCATTGATAAATCAGGTCAGAAATTTGTTCGTCACTCATCGTCATATGAATACATAAGAAAGCACTAAAGCGAACATCATCAATTTCTTCTGATTGCCAGTGTAAAGGCATAATGTTTTCAGGATGGAGGTGCTGTTCATGCAGTAAATTACGGCAGCGTGAACGGTGTACGATTAAACCACGTCGAGATAAATGTCCCTGAATTGGATCGCCAAGCACAGGATTGCAACAGTGTGCATATTTTACATCAACACCCTCAGTTCCTAAAATCAAGCGATCAGAAGTTTCATGATGCTGAGAATGGTAATCTTGAGCAAATAAATGATTTGCAACCAATTGAGGCAATAAATCCCCAACTGCGATTTGTTCAAATAGCGTATCTTTATTAGCTAAATGTCGCCATTCCAAAACATTAATCCAGTCAGTTTGGGAAAGGTCGTCAATTGAGCGGTGAAACAGCTTTAACGCACGATTGAGTGCTTGTTGACCGACAAGACGTTGCTCATCAATGTCTTGTTCTCTTAACAAATTCTGTAATGCACGGCGTGCTTTTTGAGTATTAATAAAACTGAGCCAATCTGGATTCGGTGTTGCTAATACGTCTGTGATAATTTCAACTACTTGTCCGCTATGCAATGGGGTTGAAAGAGGACGAATTTCACCATCCACTTTTGAGCCAACGGCATGATTGCCTAAAAACAGGCTGGCTGAGTAGGCGAAGTCGACGACAGTTGCGCCTTGAGGAAGTTCATGTAATTGGCCGTGTGGCGTATAGACCCAAATTTTTTCCTGATGTAAATAATCAAGTAAGTCACTAAAAGTGGTTTTTGCACAATCACTGTCTATGAGCGTATTTAGGTTCTGCATCGAAGCTTGAATTGCCGAACGGCATGCTTGAGGTGCATTCTCCCCGAGTACTACACCAAAACGAGCAGCTTTACGCATTAATTCGGTTTGGATCGTCAAAGATAATGTTGTTTTTTCACCTTTTAGCTTAATCATTAATGATTGATTACCACCCGGTAATGGGCGGCGAATATAATCGTTATATTGTAAAACTTGGAAATTATCTTTTAATGCTTCAACGAGACGATCACAGTCTGCAATGCTATTTAAAATAATTTCAAAGGCATGGCTATGACTGAGCTCATTTAAATCAATTTCACTTTTTACGAAATGACGTAGTAATTCAATATTATTATTTTTCTTTTTAATACGACCTTGTAGATTATATTTTTTAAGCAAATCTGATAATTTTTGCTCCCATACTGCTTGGTATTCACAACGTTTGGGTTTGGTTTCTAATAATGCGGCTTGCACATCATTAAACATATCCAAATCAAGATTTTGATAACATAAGTGTTCTAGGTTATCGGCCATTTCATTCATACCGACTAAACGTGCCATAGGTACGAAAATATCAAAGGTTTCTTGCGCGATACGTGCTCGTTTATCTGGACGTAATGCGCCTAAAGTCGTCATATTATGATAGCGATCTGCGAGTTTAATAATAATGACACGTGGATCTTGTAAGGTGGCTTGTAGAATTTTGCGGAATGATGCCGCCTTATTATATTCCTTATCACTAGAGTGGCTGAGTTTGGTTACACCATCAACAAGTTCGGCAACAATAGATCCAAATTTTTCACCAATCTCATCTTTGCTAAATTCGGTATCTTCAATGACATCGTGTAATAAAGCTGCCATAAGCGTCTCGGCATCTAAACGCATATGCGCCAGAATGCAACTCACAGCAATAGGATGAAGAACATAGGGTTCACCGCTTTTTCGCGTAATACCACTATGTGCTAAATCAGCAAAATCACAGGCAGCAAGTACACTCTGAATATCACTATCTTTAAGATAGGCTTCAATAATGACCTTGAGTTGTTGCTTGGCTTGGCTGACCTCTTCGCCTGGCATAAAACACCTTTTATAACATGAATTCAGGAATAAATAAGACTAGCTTCTAATGAAAAGCATATTGTGAAACTTGTCAATTTGTTCATTAGAAAAACTCGTAAATTTTTTCAATGAAATATATTGTTTTTACCAATATAGCACTGAAATTTTCAACAAACAAAAAAGCCCAGTGTATTCACAATGGGCTTTTAGACAAAGCAAATCAAATTTAGAAAGAGAAGCCTTCTAAATTTAATGAGTTTGTAGACAACACCATATCAAGATTTGAAGTCTGATAATCTTGATCGCGTTGTTTTAAAATTTCTTTAGTGACATGACCTGCCGCAATTTCGCGTAATGAAACGACTGTTGGTTTATCATTATCCCATTCTACAGTTGGTTCCATACCTTGACGTGCCAATTGACGTGCACGTTTACTCGCTACCAGTACTAACTCAAAACGGTTATCTACGTGGTCTAAACAATCTTCAACGGTTACACGTGCCATAAGTTGTCTCGTTTGAACATTACATTTGAAAAGACTAAATAGTATAAAAGGCTTTTAAATAAGACTCAAGTTATTCGCGATTAAGGGTGATTAACTTTTCAATTAATTGCTGGTGACGAGCACTTTGCTGTAAGGTAACTAAACGATTTGCTGTAATAATTGCTTCTAAATCATGAACAGCTTTATTGAAATCATCATTGATGATGATGTAATCGAAATTTGCGAAATGACGCATATCTTCTACAGCACAACTTAAACGATGTTCAATTACTTCAACTGAATCTGTTCCGCGATTAGACAATCGTTGTCTTAAATCATATTGAGTTGGCGGCAAGATAAAGATTTGTTTTGATTCAGGAAAAAGTCGACGAACTTGATCGGCACCCTGCCAGTCAATTTCGAGTAACACATCATGACCTTGTTGTAATTGTTCTTTGACTTTGGCTTGAGATGTACCGTAGTAATTACCAAATACTTCTGCATACTCAATAAAACCACCTTGTTCTACTTGAGCTAAAAAAGTTTCAGTATCAGTGAAATGATAGTGAACACCATCAAGTTCACCAGGGCGTTGACCACGTGTAGTATGAGAGACAGAAACGTGTAAATTGCTGACTCGATCGAGTAGGGCTTTAACAAGAGATGTTTTGCCTGTTCCTGATGCCGCAGAAACGACAAACAATAGACCCGACATGATATTTTTCCTGATATGATAAAATATCTTGGCTATTGTAGTGTAGCGTGCCATTAAACGAAATAGTTTGGCATAAATATTCAGGTGATAAGAGAGGATGTTATGGAAATTGTATTGGCCAATCCGCGAGGTTTCTGTGCTGGTGTTGACCGTGCGATAGCAATCGTCAATCGCGCACTAGAATGTTTTAATCCGCCAATTTATGTCCGTCATGAAGTCGTACACAACAAGTTTGTGGTTGATGATCTACGTCAGCGTGGTGCTGTTTTTGTAGATGAGCTTGATCAGGTTCCTGATGATTCCATCGTGATCTTTAGTGCACATGGTGTTTCCAAGGCTGTACAGCAGGAAGCGGATCGTCGAGGTCTAAAAGTATTTGACGCAACTTGCCCTTTAGTGACTAAAGTACATATTGAGGTCACGAAATATGCTAGAGAAGGAACGGAAGCAATCCTAATTGGGCATGAGGGGCATCCTGAAGTTGAAGGCACAATGGGGCAATATGATAAATCTGGTGGTGGAAAGATTTATTTGGTTGAAGATGAAGAAGATGTTGACGCTTTGGTAGTTGAGCATCCTCATAAAGTTGCATTTGTCACTCAAACGACGCTTTCGATTGATGATACGGCTAAGGTCATCGATGCCTTAAGAACTAAATTTCCTAAGATTCAAGGTCCGAGGAAAGATGATATTTGTTATGCCACTCAGAATCGTCAAGATGCGGTACGTGATTTGGCGGAACAATGTGATGTAGTGTTGGTAGTAGGTTCTCCGAATTCATCGAATTCAAATCGCTTACGTGAGTTGGCAGAGCGGATGGGGAAATCTGCTTATCTCGTGGATAATGCTGATCAGCTTGAAAAAGAATGGTTTAAGCACGAAAGTAAAATCGGTGTGACTGCAGGTGCATCTGCACCAGAGATACTGATCAAACAAGTGATTCAACGGTTACAAGATTGGGGTGCAACCCCTCCTAAAGAGTTGGATGGACGAGAAGAAAATATTACGTTTAGCTTACCTAAAGAGTTGCGTATTCAGGTGATACAAGCCTAATTCCTATACAAAAATGTGAACTAGAAACGGATAGGGTACAGCCTATCCGTTTTTTTTGGGTGCTTATCTGCTTTGTATTGGTTCTGTAAAAATACAATTTAATATAGAGTAAGGGAATTTGGATAACTAGGTGTAAAGCGATGGGGAACAATCGAGGATTCACTTTGATAGAGTTGATTGTAACACTGTCAATAATATCTATTATTGTTATGATCGCTATGCCTTCTTTTGGAGATATGTTGACGCGACAAAAACTTGATGCATCTTCGCGTGATTTTATGGCTACATTGAGTCAAGCTAGATCTCAGGCGACAGTCTTAAGATCAACTGTTGCAGTTTGCCCAAATAAGTTGGCTTCTGATCCAGATTTTAATAAAGATAAATGTGCACAAGCTGCAATACCAGCTTATACGGCTACTAGTCCAGCTTTAACTACAACCCAAAAGCAGGATATTTTAAATAATCGTGTTTTTTCAGTTGATATTGATTCAAAAGTAGCTGTTGAATCGACGAGTGATTCTTTTATTTTGTTTAATGCTACGGGTAGTGTGGCTGCTGTCAAAACGTTTAGGCTTTGCGCTTCTGCAAATAAGCGAACGATAACAATAACTCGTTTAGGCAGCGTGACACAGGCAAAAAATACGGGTGTATGTGTATGATAAATATAAAAAATCAACAGGGTGTTGGTCTTGTGGAGGTTTTGGTTGCTTTGTTATTACTTGCTGTAGGTGTGTTGGGATACAGTATCTTGCAATTTAGAGCCATAGATGCATCGAGTGAAGCTTTAACTCGTTCCCAAGGGGTTTTGGTTTTACGAAGTCTTGCTGAGGGTATTCGAGTAAATTCTGCTGGACAAGCGAACTACCCAGCGGCCGTACGTAATTATACGAATATAACAGCTTTACCTACAGCTCCTACAACCACATGTTTTAATCCTGTGACAGTTTGTACGCCAGCGCAAGCGGCGACATATGATGCCTATTTTGCTGCAAAAACTGCATTTGAATTAGGGATGAATATTACAATGACTGCTTGCCCAGGTACAGCTGGGGCACCAGTTCAGAGACAATGTCTTTTTGCTGCTTGGGGGGATACGGTGTTGAGTGTAAGTGGTACAACTGCTGATATTAGTCAATGTATGTCTGCAACTGGTGTATATGTAAGTAATTCTAAATGTTTAATGATGGAGGCATATTAAATGACTAGTCTTCGTCAAAAGTATAAAATCTCCAATCAATATCAAAAAGGTTTTACCTTAATAGAATTGATGGTTGCATTAGTTTTGGGCCTATTGGTTTCTGCAGCCGCAGTGCAATTGTTTACAGGTAGTATTTTATCAACGCGTATGCAACAAGCGAATGATGAGTTGCAGAATAGTGGTATTTTTGGTTTAGATTATATTGTCCGTGATATTCGTTTAGCAAATTATGAAAATATTAATAACCCAGAATTGAATGAGCAAACACCTTGGGGGGGAATTGTTCTAACAGCTAATAATGGGGTCTTAACCAACACTAATCTTCCGATTCCTGCAGCAGCACCTTTTATTGCTCAAGGTCTGTTGAGTCATAGTGTGGGTCTAAATGAAGCTGTGAGCACTACCCAAAACCAATGGCAAGGATTATCAAATGTGGATGTGCAAAGTGATCAGTTAACGATTCAATTTGTAGCTCCGAATGATATGGTTAACTGTGAGGGGGGTATAGTTCAAGCTCGTGATTATGTCATTCAACGTTACTTTATCCGACGAGATCCCGCAACCGCAACATCTGGTACTGATTTTGGTTTAGCTTGCGATGCCAATACCCCTACACCTGTCGGCACAGCGGCTGTTTCTACTCCAACAAATCTAACTGGCTTTGGTGATGCAGGTGAAATGATTATTCCTCGTGTTGATCACTTTACAGTTCAGTTAGGTGCGCGCACTCCAACAGGAAATCTAGCTTACTATACAATTAATCAATATCGTCAACTTGCTGCAAATGCTAGAGCTGCAACTCCTGCTACGATTCCCCCAAGAATCGTTTCGGTTAAATTTGCTGTGTTAGTTCGATCTTTGGATGATACAAAAAATGCATCTATTGATCTCACTAAAAAAATAGATATTTTGAATCAAAGTGTTGAATTGACAGATAAAAATACAAAATATGCCCGTCGTGTATACACTACAACGGTAGCGCTTCGAAATGCTTTAGGGGAAAGAATATGAAAATAGCTTATCGCCAAGGACAAAGAGGAGCTACTTTAATTGTAGTTTTAATTTTATTGTTACTGATTACGATTCTAGGGATTCTGGCAATCCGTACGGCAATTACTTCTCTAAATATCGCAACTAATAGCCAAATTGGTCAGTTATTAGTACAAACGGGTGATGCACCTACAAACCAATTTATAAATGTTTCAACTTATGAAGCATTAAAAAAAGCGGATGTCGTCATCGGAGCAGCAATTTTGGAACATAAAAGTGCGCCAGGTAAAGAATTTATTTTTTGCTACAGACCTACATCGGCGCAACAAATGGGAGCTGCTTTAGATGCAACTGTATTGGTTCCTCCAGCACAGACTGATCCTGCTAATACCAAAGCAACAATTGATTCTACTCAGTCTAATCGTAGTGGTTTTTGTGATTTAGAAAAGGATTTTGGAAGTGCTCGGTCAGCAGTGGTAACACAAGTTGCTGTTCGTATACCAACAGATGCCGCAAATGCGGCTATAGGAGCTTATTTAGATCGTAACTCTGATTTGAGTGAAAACTCACTTGTAAAAAATAGTAAGGCTTCTGATTCACGTGTACGCATCACAATTACATCAATCCTTCCAAGTTACTCAACACAGGATTTGTCTGTAGTGCAGGAAGACTGTATTGGATCAGCGACATCCGTAGGATATATCAATGACAATCTTGATGAGGCAGTTGCAGGTAAAAAAACGATGGCCGAGTGTTTATCTGGGTATGGTATTCCTGTAAATACGCAAGTACAAGAATTAGTTCTACGTGAACGTGAGCAGCAAATAAGTGCTCCAGTACCAACCCCATAATGAAAATGGAGAATGATGATGAAAAAATTAAAAAATAGGTTGAATTCTCAAAATCAAACTCATCATATTCAATATGGTGTGTCATTTGCTTGGGCATTTACTGGAACGATGTTGGTTGCTTCTTCAGTTGCGCAAGCTACCGATATGCAAATTTATGCCGTACCCACTGCAGGTAAAAAAACCATTGTCATGATGTTGGATACTTCTGGTTCGATGGGTTATACCCTTAGTTCTGGGTATAGTTTGTATGACGATTATGGTCTAACAAGTAGTAATTGTAGTGTAACTTCGTCCACGAGTTCAACAACACCATCTTATACGCGTTATTATTGTTCAATATCTGCAAGTACGGCCAGCGCGAAGGTCAAAGATACCGCTTCAGGCTGTGAGGCACAACCTTTAGGTGCGACAGGAGCATCAATTACAGGCTATCGTTGTTATGATCGTTTGAGTCGTCTCAAAGATGGTATGTTTGCTTTTTTAGATAGTAATAATCCAACATTAAATAATGTGCGTGTAGGTCTCGGGCATTTTTCAGCCTATAACTCAGGGACTACAACCGGAGATGGTTCATCAGGTGAAATTTTAGTACCTGCTAAGGCGCTTGGAGCTGTTGGCTCTACCCAACGTGTAGCATTAAAAACTGCGGTTGCAGGTCTGGTTGCAAGTAAAGGTACGCCATCTGCCCATGCGTTTGCAGAAGCCGCAGCTTATTTGATGGGGACATCGACATATACTGAAAATAGAGTGTACCGTGACATTGCTGTAGAAAAACAAAGGTTGGTCAGAAAATATGTCACGACTTTGGTATCTGGAAAATATAATTATACTTATACATACACTGTATCGAATTGTACGGCTTGGAATACTACTGTGTTTGGTAGTACTAATACACAAACATGTTCAAATTGGGTCGCTAACTCACCCACAACAGGTACAAGTAAAGGTAGTACAAGTTCTTCTAGCCCATTGTGGACATCTCAACCAACATTTACATATGATTCGACCAATCCGAGCTCAGTCAGTAATAACCCTGGAAACAACACTAATCAAACGATTATTTTTAGGGTAAATGAATCTCAACTCTATCAAATCAATGCGGATGCGAATAGTGGGGTTCCGAAGTCAAAAAGTAGAGATACAACGTCGAATCCAGATATTGTAATGGATCGAACGGCGGCTGATATTGATGTGGCATATAAATCCCCATTGCCTGATACTGCTGATCGAGTATCTTGTGATGGTCAAGGGGTCTATTTCTTGTCAGATGGTGCTGCAAACAGTTCTAGCACAGCAGAAGCTACGCAAGTAATGTCAAAAGCATTAGGTAATAGCGGGACTGGTTTTAGTTGTAGTGGTGGACTAAGCAATACAGGTAGTGACTCAGCTTGGGATTGTATGGGGGAATTCGCTAAGAAGTTATATGACAGTACAAAAAACCCAGCAGGTGTATCTATTCAGACAGCTTTTGTTGGTTTTGGTTCAGTCATGAATAACTTAACAGCAACTAGCGGTGCAGAAGATGCTAGAAATGCCTGCAAAATCAGTTCTCGGACACAAGCTGATCGTACTGGTAATGATGCTTGTTCACCTGGTCAAGGAACTTATGCTCTTACTAGTCCTGGTTATGGTAATGGTGGCTTTTTCCCAACCCAAAGTTCAAGCGGAGTGACAGACAGTGTTATTGCGTTTATTAATAACTTAGGTTCGGCACCATTGGAGCCATTAACGACAGGTGCAATTTCAGTTCCAATCGATGATTTGGATCCATCAGGTTTACAACCTTATGGTTATTTACGTGCGCTGGAACCTAACCCGCAAAGTAATAAAGTGATTTGGGCTGGTAATCTTAAAAAGTATAAAGTTGCTTTAACCGGTACAAATGTAGGTGCATTCACTTCAGTCAATGGAACTACACTTGTTTATAAAAATGATGGCGGTTTTAATACAAATACAAAAGATAATTGGAACAATGCGAGTGTCTATCAGAATACGAGTTATGATGATGGCGGGATTGTTAATTTAGGTGGAGCATACTCTCGTGTACCTATGCCTATTCTAGGTCAAAATCAGGATTTGAATAAAAAGCCAAAAGAATATGCATTAACTGCGACTCCAAATGCTTTAAGAACTTTATTTACAGATGTTGCTGTAACTGGTGGTAGTACATTAACAGGAGCAAGTAACGGTGCAAGTTTATTGCGAATTCCTGAAGGAATCGTACCTACTACAAATGTTGGTTCATATGTTTTGGGTAAATTTTCTACTCAACTTGGTTTAAAAGATTTTCCACTCTTTATCAAGCAAAAACTTTTGAATTATCTTGGGTATAGTGTTCCTTTAGATGAAACTGCTACAGCTTTACCAACGTCATTAATTACACCAAATGCTCCGAATTTAGCGATGGGTGGAAGTATTCACTCATATCCAATTCAATTAACTTATTCAGGTACGTTAGATTCAACAGGTAAACTGACAAGTACACGAAGCCAATCTGTTTTGTATGGAACGATGGATGGTGGTCTTCATCTTGTTGACGGTGAAACGGGTGTTGAACAGATGGTTTTTGTTCCAGCTGAGTTGTTAAGAAGTACATTGTCATCAAAAGCTTTGGTGAAAGGACAAGATGATACGAATGCACCTGTACATGGTGTAGATGCTGCATGGGTTGCTGATGCTGCCTATACAACGCAGAAAGCAGCATCTGCTACCGATAGTAGTCTAGTTAAAGCCCGTCAAATGAATGTATATGGTGGGCTACGAATGGGTGGTAGTAGCTATTATGGATTAGATGTTTTAGACCCTAAAGCACCGAAATTTCTATTCCGCGTTGGTGCTGACCAATCTAATTATTCACGCATGGGGCAATCTTGGTCTAAGCCTGTTTTGGCAAACATTCGATATAACAATCAGATTAAACGAGTGATGATCGTTGGCGGTGGATATGATCAATGCTACGAAAACCCAAAATTTGAATTTGGTAAAGTATTATCTTACACGAACGTAAACGGTGTAAATGTACCGACGGATTACCCAGATGCTTCTTGTGATAATCGTACTGAAGCAAAAGGGAATGCGATTTACATTATTGATGCTAAAACTGGTGCTCGCTTGTGGTGGACCAGTAGTTCATCTGGTGCTGATGTGACAAATGCCGATATGAAACACAGTATTGTTAGTCGTATTAGTGTTATTGATCGGGATGCAGATGGTTTAGCCGATCATTTATATTTTGGTGATTTAGGTGGTCAAGTTTTCCGTGTAGATCTTAATAATGCTTCAGGTACATCAAGTGCAAATTTAGGTAAGCGAGTTGTTCGTTTAGCAAATCTCGCAACGACAACAACTGGAACTGCCTTAACTAATGGCACAAATCCTCGTTTTTATGAAGCACCAACTTTAACAATTCATGACCAAGGTGCTACAACCTTTATTTTGGTTGGCATCGCTTCGGGAAATCGAAGCACTCCACTAGATGTTTATCCATTGATCGGTCGTGATGGGATGTTGCCTAAAACAGCATTGACAGATCGATTGGTAAATAATGTATACGGTCTTATTGATCGTGATTTCATCAAGAGTAATTTAATCAGCGGATCGCCAACACTATTAACACAAAATAAGACACTTGCTAATTTACAAAAGAATCCTCAAACATTGACAGGAAATATTCCAGCGGTCTTTATTGGTGCAACAGCAACAAAAGACGGTTGGTATCGTTCCCTTTCAAGTAAAAGTGATGGAACAGAAGTGTCTACTACTACTGGGTTTAGACGGATTGCTGGTGGTATGAAAGCCTTTGAAGAGCCAATAGCAATTACTGGAAATCTTATTATTCCTGTTTACGATCCTCAAGGAACTGGTATTGCTCCACAGAATCCTTGTTTACCAAGGGTAGTTGGTGAGACTGATCGTCAACTATATGGTTTACCATTTGGCGTATATTTAAAAGCAGATGGAACTCCAGATACTGGTACAGGGGGGATGGAGAATAACTCTGGATTACAAACAACAACGCTAAATTGTCCGGATAATGCCACCGAGTGTAACTCTAATGTAATTGGTACAGGTATTCGTGGTGTTGCCTTAGTTCCAAAAACTAATACTGGATCTTCTTGTGCGGGTAAAACGATTTCAGCACCAATAAAAGGTGTTGGTGAATGGGGATGCAGTGCAATTATTAACCCTACTCGGTGGTATGAAAAATGGGTGAAATAATTAAACACATGAAATCAATTGGAGACGTCGCGCTCTTTCAGCGTGACTCCTCCAAGAGTCGAAGAGTGAATGGATTCACTCTAATCGAACTGATGCTAGTATTAGTTTTGATTGCAATTTTTATGGTTATTGCTATTCCTAGCTATCAAGAGTATGTAAGGCGAGCAGATGCATCTGCTGTTCAGCAAGAAATGCAGAAAATTGCTGAACAATTAGCTAGACATAAAGCAAAAAATTTTACTTATCGTGGTTTTGATCCTGCATATATCTATGGTGCCACAGGTCCTATGACATCAGTTATATTGCCTCAGGGGGCAACAGGAATGGCAATCAAATATACAATTACGATTCGTGATGCAGATGATTCAACTAAGTTATTGACTGCAGTTGATGGGAGTTCACCGCCTAAACCAACTGTTCGTGGTAGAAACTGGGCGATGAAAGCAGAGACTTCTGATGTTAAAAATTACAATTTTCTAATGACTAGTAGTGGTATGAAATGTAAAAACAAAACAAAAGCGAATGTTAGCTATGCTGATTGTGGAACTACTGTAACTGGCAAAGAGGATTGGTAATGATAAGCCAACGCGCTTTTACTTTAATTGAATTAATAATAGTTGTGACTGTTATTGCGATTTTACTTGCTATCGCATACCCATCTTATACAGCTTATCAAATTCGCACGCAGCGGGTAAATGCCCAAACTGAGATGTTAGATATTGCAAGAAATTTATCTAACTATAAGTTAGCTAACTATAATTATGCAGGGCGTACAGTTTCTAATATCTTTGGTAGATCAACAATACCTTTGGGTAAGCCGTTGTATGATATTGTACTTACAGATGTAAATGGCAATCCATTAACTGCCTCAAATGCAAATGTAAGAACTTGGTTATTAGTTGCAACACCTAAAAGTGGGACAAATCAATTTGGTAATGGCGTTATCTGTTTAAATGATCAAGGACAGAGGTTTTGGGCAAAAGGGGCATCTGCATGTATTCTTTCGCCAACTTCAAATTGGGACGGACGTTAATTGATTCCTTTCCAGTCCCAAAAGCAAGCTTAACTAGCTTGCTTTTTTATTTAGTAGTTTTCATGATTTAGTTAAAGTAGCCTATCACCTTAATTATTGGTAATGATTCCTACAAATTCAAAACTGTGGATAACTTTTAATTTAGTCTTTCTTTCAGAGCAAATATAACGTAGAATAATGCCCTCTATGAAAGGGGTTTGAAGTGCTGCCGATGGTCGGCGCAGGGATAATCCGTAAAAATTATAAGGTTGTTCTCATGGTTGTTATTCGTTTAGCGCGCGGTGGTGCAAAAAAACGCCCATTCTATCAAATCGTTGTGACTGATAGCCGTAACGCACGTGACGGTCGTTTCATCGAACGTATTGGTTTCTTTAACCCAACTGCACAAGGTAAAGCTGAAAAAGTTCGTTTAGATGCTGACCGTTTTGCACACTGGATTTCTCAAGGTGCTCAACCTTCAGAACGTGTTGCTTCTTTAGCTGCTCAAGCTAAAAAAGCTGCAACTACTGCATAATTGTAGTAGGTAGCCCATGACATCAACACAGAATGTGCCAGAAGATCGTATTCAGATTGGACAGTTACGTTCAGCTTATGGATTGAATGGGTGGCTCTGGGTTTACTCCAATACTGAACCTATGAGCAATATGTTTGACTACCTTCCTTGGTATATTGAGACCAAGGCAGGTTGGCAAACCATAGATGTAAAACGTTGGAAACCACATGGCAAAGGCTTGGTTGTTGCATTAAAAGGCGTGAATGATCGCACAGGTGCAGAAAACTTAGTTGGTGCAAATATCTGGATTGCCAAATCACAGCTTCCTAAAGCAGATGTAGACGAGTACTACTGGTCTGATCTTAAAGGTCTAACAGTGTTAGGTCTTGATGATGAAGAACAAGAAGTGAATCTCGGTCAAATCTACGAACTGTTTGAAACTGGTGCTAATGATGTCATGGTCGTGAAAGCGACACCTGATAGTATTGATGCTGAAGAGCGAATGATTCCTTGGCATAAAGATGTGGTACAACGCGTTGATCTTGAAGCTGGTCGTATTTACGTCAATTGGGGCGTAGACTACTAATCCTTTTTGGAATAGTAGCGCAGCAGGAAAATAAAGGAGTCTGCGGTGTTTTTTGCAGTCATCACATTATTTCCTGAAATGTTTGAAGCGATTACAGCGCACGGAATTAGCGGGCGTGCAGCAAAGCGTGACATCGTGCAAGTGACTTGCATTAACCCACGAGATTTTGCAGAGGGCAACTACAAACGAGTGGATGAACGTCCCTTCGGTGGTGGTCCTGGTATGGTGATGATGGCTGAGCCTTTGGCAAAAGCAATTAACCATGCCAAACAACTTGCAACACAAGCAGGCTGTGTTCATGCCCCAGTGGTGTATATGTCACCGCAAGGCAAAACCTTAAATGAACAGGCAGTACAACAATTCGTTGATTATGATGGTTTGATTGTATTGTGTGGGCGTTATGAAGGAGTTGATGAGCGTTTAATCCAGCATTATGTTGATCAAGAATGGTCAATTGGGGATTACGTTTTATCGGGTGGTGAACTGCCAGCGATGGTGCTGCTTGATAGTATTATTCGTCGATTGCCGAATGTCATGTCTGACGAGCAATCTGCGATCCAAGATTCTTTTGTGGATGGTTTACTGGATTGTCCACAATATACCAAGCCAGACCATTTCGAAGGGTTGGATGTGCCTGAGGTACTGAAATCAGGACATCATGCCAATATTGCGAAATGGCGTTTTTTACAGCGTTATCAACGAACTTTAGATCGTCGACCAGAGTTGGTGGAAAAAGTTGAGTTGACTAAACAGCAAAAAAAATGGCTTAAAAATTCGCAAGACTAAACTGTTAGAAGTTTGTGTTTGCAACAGACGAGAAGCTTTGCTTCGAGTTACTACTTAAACTGAGTTTAAGTTGAAAATAGGCTCTTTAGGGTAATTTTGCTTTAAAGGGAAAGTTAAACGAGCGATATGCGTTTTAGCCTCTATCCTCAGCGGTGTAAGAGACCTCTTCTCTCCCGCACATATTGGAGATTCCACAATGAGTGGTAAACATCCTTTAGTTCAAGCTGTTGAAAATGCACAGTTAAAAACTGATATCCCTGCTTTTGCTCCTGGTGACACTGTTATCGTTCAAGTTAAAGTAAAAGAGGGTGACCGTGAGCGTCTTCAAGCATTTGAAGGTGTTGTAATCGCGAAGAAAAACCGTGGTTTAAACTCTGCTTTCACAGTTCGTAAAATCTCTAGCGGTGTTGGTGTTGAGCGTGTTTTCCAAACTCACTCTCCAATCGTTGCTAAAATCGAAGTGAAACGTCGTGGTGACGTTCGTCGTGCTAAACTTTACTACCTACGCGAGTTGTCTGGTAAAGCTGCACGTATTCGTGAAAAGTTACCAGCTCGTAAACAAGGTTAATTTTAACTTTGTTGTAAAGCAAAAAAATGCGCCAATTGGCGCATTTTTTTATGTCTGCTCTATAGTCCTTGTAATTTTAGTCGATTGGCATGTTGACGATAAATATCAATTGGATCAGGTGCAAACAGTGATTTCAAACCTAAAACCTGATTCACTTCATCTGCATGATTCCAAGGGAGATTATCTCTAATTGTACGTCCAAACTTAGCGCTACAACGGCTTACCATACCATCATTATCTCCTTTAATATCGACAATTAGGCTCGTACCTGCAAATAGGGGATCAAGAGGGTCAAGAATGTTTGTGACGGCTTGAGTCCCTGAGAATGAATACATATATATTCCTTTCTCTTGATAATTACCTTCGCCACATGTTGTAGTTGGTACGCCCATTGGGAATCGTGTATTGAATTGGGTTGAACCTTCTACTGAAATACTACGTCCAGCGGCTAAAGCATCGTGAGGATAGCTTTTTGGATTAAGTCCTTGTGACCATGTAATCGCTCCTGAGAAAAAGTTCACGACGGCAGAGCCAGCTGTACCTAAGACAGTACCATCTACATTCATAATCAAACTGGCAACGGGTGAGCCTTTATGGGTTCCGCTTACACTGGTTAATGAGGCAACTTTATTTGGCATAATGCCAGCCACGTAACGGATCGTTGGACCGCCTTGGCTATGACCAATTAAATTAACTTTAGGTTGTCCAGTGATCGCAATAATTTCTTCAACTTGCTGCGCGAGTTGTTCACCACGAATTTCATTTGAGTTAAATGGAGAAAGTCGTGTCGCCCAGACATTTGCACCATTACGAGCAAGGTCAGGTAGGATTTGATGCCAGTAATCAACGCCTAGAGGATCACTTCCTACACGTGAAAAACCTGCGACACCATGTACAAAGACCATCGGATATTTGGTTTTTGCATAAGTAGAGGAGGCCGTACCTGTAACTTGTGTTGCGTTTGATGCGTAGCTTGTTGATACGCTCATTGCTATCATAGATAGTGCAAGACAGCGGATTAGTTTTTGCATGATATTTCTCTCGATTTTTGTTTTCATCAGGGTCTTGATGTTCTTGCGAACTGACATTGCATCCTTGCTAAATCGCATTATTTCAATGTCTTGTATTACGTGTTCCTAGTTGCTAAAAGGTAAGGTTCCTCCTTGGTCATGAACCGTTTCAAATGTTTGTATACGTTGCTGTTCCTGTGGAGACTGGAACTGTTGTTGTTTGAGTTGTTGAATGGCTTGATCTTTGGCTGAAGTGCTCATATTGCTATCTACAATGGTTTTACGCTCATCAAGATAGGCTTGAACTCGCTGTTTCCAATCAGATCGTTGTTGATCGAGTTGCTCTAAACGCTGAGTAGCAGCCTCTCCAACTAAACTGACCCGCATATCCCGAAGTTCCTGCGCTGAACCATTTCTGGCCTTGATTTGTGCAGTTAAGGAGTGCAAATCATCAAGTTTGGATAAATCCTTGAGATTGTCTTGCCAATCTTGAGGAAGCTGCTCAAAACGTTGTTGTAGTTGTTTTGCTTTCGCTGATGCATCTAATCCGTTATTTTCTAGAATTTTCATGCGATCAAGGGTGTATTGTTGATAGATATCCTCTGATCCAAACAGTCCCTCAATTTCGGTATTTGAAAAAAAACGCTGCTTTAAATCATGCATCGAATTAAAAACAGTCTGGAAATATTGATAGCTTTCTTGAGCAGGCTGTTGCACCTGTAACTTACTCAGCTCTTTGCGATAATCTACATAGCGTGACCACAAGGCTAAAATCTGCTGCTGCTCCGATGCCTGAAAACCCTTGGCAATATAGCGCTGAAAACTCTGACGGATTTCATCAATATTCCGTTCGCCATATTGGGAAATAAAATACTCAAAACAATTCCGCGTGTGTTCATTCACAATTAAATGCTGAGCGCTATTGAATTGTAATTTGCAGTCAATCTCAGTATCCATTTGGCTGGTGCTATTAAAAGAAGTATCGAGTTGATTGATATTCTTTGGACTCTTATGCAGCTGTGATGGATTACTGTTGTTGCTATATTCATCAGTTGAATCAAGTGATTGCTGAGACTGATTTGGATATAACCAATACAATACACTCAGCGTGACTGCTGAAATGATCAATAAGCTACATAATAATGCTATTTTTTTTCCATTTTTATTCATTAAGCATAATCCATTTGCTTTTAATTTCGGAAACGAATATAAATTTATCATAAATGTTGTTTTTTTGAGCGTTTAATTTTTAAAAATCCGATGAATAGTTTTGATAAAATACCGTTTTATACTTTGACTTTTCATTTATGAAAAAAAGTTCTTATCGCCATCTGAGTGGTGTTTTTTTGCTTAATAAGCCCTTGGGTTTAAGTTCTAATTCGGCATTGCAAAAAGTACGTCGACTTTTTAATGCACAGAAAGCAGGACATACAGGTGCTTTAGATCCGCTTGCAACAGGTTTATTACCGATTTGCTTAGGGGAGGCAACCAAGTTTTCGCATTATTTATTGGATTCTACCAAGCGTTATCAAACAACAGTAAAACTTGGACAAACAACTGCTACGGGTGATGTTGAAGGGGAAATTCTTCAACAAAGAGATGTGCTCGCATTAACTGAAGCTAATATTGAACAGGTTCTAGAACAGTTTCGTGGTGATATCAAGCAAGTGCCACCGATGTATTCGGCACTGAAGCGAGAAGGTCGCCCTTTGTATGAGTTAGCGCGCCAAGGAATTGAAATTGAGCGTGAAGCGCGTCCAGTCACTATTTATGAACTCAAGCTTTTAAGTTTTACCGAAGACAGTTTGACCTTAGACGTGACGTGTTCTAAAGGAACTTATATCCGAGTGTTAGGTGAAGATATTGGTGAAGCTTTGGGCTGCGGTGGACATTTAACAAAATTACATCGTACTCAAACGGGTCATTTTGAAATTAATCCAAGTTATACCATCGAATATTTAGAAGGGCTTACTCAGGAACAGCGGGATGCATTATTGTTGCCTGTTTATGCACCTGTTGAGCATTTTCCACGGGTTCAATTACCCGAAGGGCGTGAAAAATATTTTGGTAATGGTCAAGAAAGTAATATTGAGCACGAAGCTGCTGCTGAAGTATTGGTATTCTATGGTGAGCGTTGTTTAGGCTTAGCTGAAATTACAGATAAAAAGCGTCTTGTGCCAAAACGTTTGTTGAATTTATAGAGTTAGTGTTGATGGAATGGGAGCTGATTCTGAGTTTGGTGTTCTTTGCATTCTGTGCGGGAACCATTGATGCGGCAGTTGGTGGTGGTGGGTTAATTCAGATTCCAGCATTAATGGGTGCATTACCACAAACGGCTCCTGCAACATTATTTGGAACAAATAAACTTGCCTCTATTTTTGGAACGGGTTCAGCAGCTTTTTCATTTGTACGTCGAGTAAAGTTGCAGTGGTCATTATTATGGGTGATCGCAATTTTTGCTTTTGTCAGTGCGTATGTAGGTGCAGCCTGCGTTTCATTGGTGCCTACTCATATATTAAGACCGATTGTCTTAGTCATGCTGATTGTGATTGCGATTTATACCTTTATGAAAAAGCAATTTGGGCAAGTACATGTTGATCAACACATCACACCAAAATTGTTATTTTTTGCCGCATTGGGTAGTTTAGCGATTGGTTTCTATGATGGAATCTTTGGTCCTGGTACAGGTAGCTTCTTTATCTTCTTTTTTATTCGCTTTCTTGAAGTCGATTTTTTACATGCTTCTGCATTATCCAAGATTGGCAATTTTATGACTAATCTGGCAGCACTGAGCTTCTTTATTCCCGCAGGGCATATCTTCTTTCAGCTTGGTTTTATGATGGCGGCTGCCAATATTGCAGGTTCATTATTAGGTGTACGTTTGGCTTTGAAATACGGTAGTGGTTTTATTCGTATTTTATTTTTGATTTTGGTCAGTATTTTAATTTGTCGGTTGGCTTATCAAATCTTTGTTGCAGTTTAATCTATAAAAATAAACTTTCCATACAAAAACCTACGCAAACATCGCTGTTTAAAAAAGTATCATTTTTTAATATGAAAGCTCAGCCAAACAGATCAACTAGATAAGAATTGAAGTAAGTGTTGATTATGCTAGCCATCGCAGAGGTAAAGAATGAATATATTTGAGGCACTCAGAGAAAGCCACGAACAACAACGTAACTTAGCTGAACGATTAATTCAGACCAGCGGACATACTCAAGAAAGGGAAGATTTATTTAAACAGCTTAAGAATGAACTCTATGCGCATTCAGTTGCCGAAGACCGTTATTTATATATTCCTCTAATGTTTGATGATGTGGGTTTAGACATTACCCGCCATGCTTTATCTGAGCATCATGAAATGGATGAACTGGTTGAAAAATTAGAAGAAACTGATATGAGTAACCCGAGTTGGTTAGCGACAGCAAAACAATTAAGTGAAAAAGTCCATCATCATTTAAAGGAAGAGGAACATAAATTTTTCCAACAGGCTGGAAAAATATTAGAGGATGATGAAAAGGAAAAACTAGGTAAAAAATATCTTACTGAATATCAGAAATATAAAAATGCAGATAGCTCATTTTCGTTATAACGAAAATGAGCAGAAAGGAGTGCTCTTACTGTGTTTGAGATTTTTCACCACGTAAGGTCACTCCAATCGATGCAATCATAATACATGCAAGTGCGATCCACTGGATGAAGCTAATTTGTTCATGCAGCAACACGAGTCCTGCTAAAGCAGCAAGCGCAGGTGCAAGGCTTGAAAGCGTACCATAGCTGAGTTTACTTAAACGTTTTAGTGCCATGAGATCGAGTGCATAAGGAATAGCTGTAGCTAGAATTGCTATGACTAAAGCTTTACCCCAATATTGAGTGTCGAGTAGAGCAGGTGCATTACTCCACAGACCAAAGGGAAGTAAGGTCAGGGCAGATAAACCAATTGCGATGGTTAAGGCATGTATCCCAATATTCTGTTGTACAACTCGATGTCCGAAATAAATATAAAATGCCCAAAATAGTCCAGCACCTAAAGCACACGCCGCACCAAGATAAGAAAAATGCTCGGTATTTGCATCATGCCAAGGCACCATCAGTACAATTCCTAAGACGGCAAAAGCTACCCAGATGTAATCACTACGCTGCTTAATGGAAAGTAAAGCTAAACCAAGAGGGCCGATGAATTCTAAACCGACCGCAATGCCTTGAGGGAGCTTCCCTAAAGAGCTATAAAACAAGATATTCATACAGCCCAAAGAAGCGCTATATAGCAGTAAATCTCGCCATTTTAGGTATTTTAGTTTAGCGATCACTTTCCATGAACGGAACATGATGGCAACTAGAATAGTCGCAAAACACAGGCGTAATATTGTGACTGTAAGCGGATCAAGTGTTGCAATCAGTTGTTTAGCAAATGAAGCACTGATTTGATAAGCCACCATGGAAAGAACCATGTATAGCACAGCGACCAACTGAATATTTTTCATGGGAGATCTACAAAATCAAAGTAAACAGACCTAAAAATAGGCGCGATGACTATATGCTATGAAAACGACATTATGGTCATACGGTGACATTTTATTGAGCCTCTTTCTGTTGTCTAGCATGTTGAGTGGTAAAAGTACAACCGATCGATGCAGCTATAATCGTTGCTAAAGCCAGCCATTGATTCCAAAGCAAAGTTTCACCCAAAAAGATGAAGCCTGAGAGTGCTGCTACGGCAGGTTCTAAGCTCATCAAAGTACCAAAGCTGAGTGGGGTTAAACTGCGTAATGCAATCATTTCTAGCGTAAAAGGTAAGGCGCTGGCTAATATCGCAAGGCCAATAAAATAATATAAATTCGGCAGTTCAAACACTCGATCGATGACACCAGCAGCGAGTGCGAAGGGCAATAAACACAGCATACCAATACTCATGCCTAAACAAACCGTATGATTACCTGAAATACCTGATGGTTTTTGACCTGCGATAATGTATAGCGCCCAACATGCACCCGCGGCCACAGCGAAAAATACACCGACTAAATCTAAATGTTGTTGTGCTTGTTGTAGAGGAAATAGCAATACCAAACCCAGAATGGCGCAACCCACCCAAATAAAATCATAGCGCTGTCGTGCATGAAATAGTGCAACACTTAAAGGGCCGATAAACTCAAAGGCAACCGCTAAGCCCAAAGGTAAACGCTCCAGTGATAAATAAAAGAGGGCGTTCATTCCTGCTAGTGCCATACCGTAGCTGAGTATGGCTTTCCAACGAACAGCTTTAAAATTGATGGTCCAAATTTTAAAAATAATTGCCAAAATGATCGCACCAAAACATAGGCGCATTGCGGATACGGTCAATACTGGAAAACTTTGAAATAAAATTTTGGCTAAAGAACCGCTACCTTGTACACATAACATGGCGATCATTAAGAGGAGGAGAGCGTGCACAGGTGTTTTTAGCATTGGGACACTTATTATTAGAACAATTGGTTTAATATTCACATAATAATTCAATCACCAATAAAAAAGCCACAGCAAGTGCCGTGGCTTTTGAGTGAATTGTCTAAATTAGAACAATACACGTACTCGGATTGTACCTTCTACATTATGTAGAGTATCCAAAGCTTCTTGAGATGCAGAAGCATCAACATCCATTACCAAGTAACCGATATCACCTTTAGTCATTAAAGATTGACCAGAGATGTTGATTCCTTGTTCAGCGAACAATGTATTGATCTTAGACAATACACCAGGAACGTTTTTGTGGATGTGAAGTAAACGATGTTGACCATCAGAAAGTGGTAATGCGATTTCTGGGAAGTTCACCGCAGAAAGTGTCATACCTTTATCTGAATACGCAACGAATTTTTCAGCAACTTCTAAACCGATGTTTGCTTGCGCTTCCATCGTAGAACCACCCACGTGCGGTGTTAAAATCACGTTGTCTAAGCCGCGAAGTGGAGATTGAAATTCTTCACCATTTGCTTTTGGCTCTTTCGGGAATACGTCTACTGCAGCACCAGCGATGTGACCAGATTTAATCGCATCAGCTAAATCTTCGATAATTACACATGTACCACGTGCAGCATTAATGAAGATTGAACCAGGCTTCATTTTCGCAAACTGTTCTTTCTTGAAGAAGTTACGCGTAGAAGGAACATCAGGAACGTGTAAAGAAACCACATCAGCAGTTTCTAAAAGCTCATCCAAAGAACCGACTTGGCGTGCATTACCTAACGGTAATTTAGTTACCGCATCATAATAGCAAACTTTCATACCTAAGCTTTCAGCTAAAACTGAAAGTTGAGAGCCGATAGAACCGTAACCTACGATACCTAATGTTTTACCACGAGTTTCGTATGAACCAACAGCCGATTTGTTCCAACCACCTGCATGCGTATCTTTTGATTTTTCAGGTACACGACGAAGTAATAAAATTGCTTCAGCAAGAACCAATTCTGCTACAGAACGCGTATTCGAATACGGTGCGTTGAAAACAGGAATACCACGAGACATTGCTGCTTTTAAATCAACTTGGTTAGTACCAATACAGAAACAACCAACCGCAATCAATTTATTCGCTGCTTCAAAGATTTCTTCAGTCAATTGAGTACGCGAACGAATACCAATAAAGTGCGCATCTTTGATCGCTTCTTTCAAAGCTTCGCCTTCAAGCGCAGTTTTGTGGTAATCGATGTTGGTATAACCCGCAGCGTTTAATGTATCGATGGCATTTTGATGCACACCTTCAAGCAAAAGGAAACGGATTTTGTCTTTAGGTAGTGATAGATGTTGGCTCATTACGGCTCCGCTACAAAGGCCAAAATTTAGTTGCGGTATCATAGCATAGAGCTTTGTGTTATAGATATTTCGTTTAAAATTAGCTCAGCATAATTGTTGAGATTTTTTCAGTTTCGAATGAATTTTAGTTCATATACACATTTTGTTATGACGAGATGTTTATCCTGTGCTTTATCCCTCGCTTGCTTACATGTAAAATAAAGGAATACGAAGCTCGAACTCGTTGTGTAGACAGTTTGATAGTTCGCTAGCGTTTCTATATTTTGGATGTTTTGAATCCTTTGTTTTCAAGCTCTTGAAATACACTCAGGATCATCCAGAAGTCCTATATCTCTTTCTTACTAGGCCTGAAAACGATGAATGCTCCAGTCGCTTTAACACCCGAGTTATTGACCCTCTTAACGGCAATCGTGGGTGAAAACCGTATTAAAACTGATGCCGATAGCTTGGAAAATTGGGGACGAGATCATACTAAGCACTTTGATCCGAACCCATCAGTCATCGTTTTTCCATCAAGCACTGAACAAGTTCAAGAGATTGTAAAACTGGCGAACCGTTTTAAAGTGGCAATCACGCCATCAGGTGGTCGCACAGGTTTATCTGCTGGTGCGGTAGCGAACAATGGCGAGATCGTGATTAGCTTTGACAAGATGAATCAAATCTTGGAATTCTTGCCAGCGGATCGTATGGTTCGTGTCCAAGCAGGTGTCGTGACTGAGCAGTTGCAGAATTTTGCAGAAGAACAAGGGATGTATTATCCGGTGGACTTCGCTTCAGCAGGTTCTAGTCAAATTGGTGGAAACATTGGTACTAATGCGGGCGGTATTAAAGTCATCAAATATGGTATGACGCGTAACTGGGTGCTTGGTTTGACGGTTGTGACGGGTAAAGGTGACATTTTACGTTTGAACAAAGGCATGATTAAAAATGCCACAGGTTATGCCTTACAGCATTTATTTATCGGTGGTGAAGGTACATTAGGTCTCATTACTGAAGCTGAGATTAAGCTTGAGCGTCAACCACAAAACCTACAAGTCATGGTATTGGGTACGCCTGACTTTGAAGCGGTGATGCCTGTATTACATGCTTTCCAAAAAGAAATCGACTTAACCGCATTCGAATTCTTTGGTGAAGTGGCAATGCAAAAAGTGTTGGATCGTGGTCATGTGCAACGTCCATTTGAAACAACTTGCCCATTCTATGTATTACTTGAATTTGAAGCGCCGTATGAGCCGATTATGGACAAAGCAATGCAGATTTTTGAGCATTGTATGGAACAAGGTTGGGTGATTGATGGTGTAATGAGTCAAAGCTTAGAACAAGCACAGAGCTTATGGCGTTTACGTGAAGATATTTCAGAGTCAATTGCGCCGTATATTCCTTATAAGAATGATATTTCAGTGTTAATTTCGCATGTCCCTGCGTTTATCTCAGAAATTGATGCGATCGTTTCACAAAACTATCCAGACTTTGAAATCTGCTGGTTCGGTCATATTGGTGACGGTAACTTGCACTTAAATATTTTAAAACCTGAAAACTTAACTAAAGACGAATTCTTTGCGAAGTGTCAGGTAGTGAATAAATACGTGTTTGAGACTGTGAAAAAATATGATGGTTCGATCTCTGCCGAACATGGTGTCGGTATGACTAAGAAGCCATATTTGGAATATTCACGTTCACCTGAAGAAATTGAATATATGAAAGCTTTGAAGTTGGCATTTGATCCGAATGGGATTATGAACCCAGGAAAATTATTTGATCTTTAATGCTTGATTAAATAAAAGAATTTCTGCTAAAAGCGTATCGAAAGATGCGCTTTTTTTATAAAACCAATATGAAAATTCAAGCTTATATTTATCTAGAGAGTGATCAAGTATATGGAGACTATATTGATCATTTTTATAATGAACATAATATAAAGTGTATGCGTATTATGTTGAGAGTAAAAATTGGAAATTTATTTTACTCCGGTTCATTTATATTCAAAGACTTCTCTTCATGGATATTAGGAGAGCTTATTCATTGTGAGATAAATTTTCTTTGTTATGAGGGAGAATTAAATTTCTTTAAGAATTACGAGCTCCATAACTTAAAAAATGAACGGATAGGACTTATCTATTTTACTGATGTGTTATAGGTTAACTTAGCGGTGGTGTATCAAAAAGTATGCTAAAAAAAAGCAGGTTGAATTTTGATAAAATAGAGAAATGCAAATAACTCTAGAAATCAAATGTCCAACCTGCCTCAGTGACAGTATAAAGAAAAATGGCATCAAAGTAGATGGGAAACAGAACTACCAATGCAAAGACTGCAAACGTCAGTTTATTGGTGACCATGCTCTGAGCTATCTAGGATGTAATTCTGGCATTACTCGTAAAATATTACAGTTAATGGTCAGAGGCAGCGGTATACGAGATATCGCTGAAGTTGAGCGCATTAGTATCGGTAAAGTCTTACGGACTTTAACTGAATCGGCCTATCAAATTCAGCCTAAACAAAGTCATTATGAATCTCTCGAAGTAGATGAATTCTGGACTTTTGTTGGAAATAAAAATAATAAACAATGGCTTATTTACGCTTACCATCGAGAAACAGGTGAGATTGTTGCTTATGTTTGGGGTAAGAGAGATTTAGCTACAGTCCAAAGGTTGAAGACAAAGCTTAAACAATTAGGTATTCACTACACCCGAATTGCAAGTGATCATTGGGACAGTTTCATCACTGCTTTTAAAAACTGCAAGCAAAGTATTGGTAAGTTTTTTACTGTAGGAATTGAAGGTAATAATTGCAAAATAAGGCATCGAATAAGGCGTGGTTTTAGAAGAAGTTGTAATTTCTCCAAAAAGCTTGAAAACCATTTTAAAGCCTTCGACTTAACCTTCTTTTACATCAATAATGGCTTCATTTAATGTCAGCATACTTTTTAAAACACCACCAACTTAGCTAGTAAATTAAAAATGCTATTTTTTATTAGATAAATTAAGAGTAGAGAATCAAATTAACAGGTTACAAATAATAAAATTCTCGTTTAATCGAATCTTAGAGGGAAATATGAACATCCATCACGAAATCGAAAAACTATTCGAACAACGCCAAGATATTCCACTATTTTATATTGAAAGTGGGAGTCGTCTATGGGGTATGGCTAGCCCTGACAGTGACTATGATGTGCGTGGCTTCCATTTGCCGAGCAAAGATCAATATTTTGACTATAAAAAATACCGTGATTTGATTGAGATCATGGATGGGGATTTCGATTTCGTTTCATATGATCTCGATAAAATGTTTGGCTTATTGGCAAAAAGTAACCCAACAGTTTTGGAATGGGTGCGAGCGCATATTGTTTATTTTAATGCCTTTCCAGAATGGCAAACCTTTCGCGATGGACTGATTGAGCGAGTCGACTATAGTGCCTTGTATCACCACTACCTATCACTGGCAAAAGGTGGCATGAAAGTAATGCAAACTGCGGATAATTTTACTTATAAGAAAGTATTTTATTCAATTCGTGGTTTGATGTCGGCAGAGTTAGCTACCCAAAAAGTCATGCCTGAATTATTGATTACCGATTTATTTGCGCAAGTCTCTGAGCACGATCCATTACGTCATTGGGCAGAGGATTATTTAGAAATTAAAAAACAGCAGAAAGAAAAAGCCCAACTTCCTGAAGTGGAACAAGCCGCGATTCTGAATTTATTGGAAATCAAAATTGAGCAATTAGCCACTAAAGAAATGCAAAAAGCTGATCGTCGAGAGGGCTTAGAGTGTTATTTAACTGAATATAGTCGCCATTTAAAACAATATTATTATTATAGGACTTACGCATTGACAGATTCAAAAAAGTATTAAAATGCTTTATAAAGTATCTGTGATCAGACGAATTAAA
>NZ_JANHGP010000117.1:0-261 GCF_024494585.1 Acinetobacter sp. 5862 | reverse complement strand
GAGTACGTGGGCCCCGTAAACGTCCAAGATATTCCTGGTGCAGGTCGTGGCCTCGTGCTGACGCGCGACGTAGAAGAAGGTGAGCTTCTTCTCTTTTGTCGGGCCATAGGCAGCGCTTATGCCAAGGACCCTGCCTGCGAAGGTCTGCCCCTCCTACGCTGTAATCCCGATGTGGGTGTCACAAGCACCACGACACAAGTACTAGCTGCGACCCGATGCATTCATGCTATTCTTGACCGCCCAGAACTTGCGCGCATATTC
>NZ_JANHGP010000116.1:0-262 GCF_024494585.1 Acinetobacter sp. 5862 | reverse complement strand
ATTGCGAGCTATTTAAACAAGTCCAAGCCGAAAAACAAGCAGAAGATGAGGCACAGGGCAAGATTTTTAAACCTTTGACCATTGCGACCATTTTCTCATATGCCGCCAATGAAGCAGTGGAAACATTAGATGGTTTACTCGATGAAGAGTCGGCTGACATCCCAACCCAAATCAACCAATCTAGCCGTGACAAGCTTGATAGCTACATTGGCGATTATAACGCCACCTTTGGCACCAATTACAACTCAGGTGACAGCTATTA
>NZ_JANHGP010000115.1:0-263 GCF_024494585.1 Acinetobacter sp. 5862 | reverse complement strand
CCTGCACCCGGTGCTACCGCACCATGCCAAGCGGGTGCTCGTCATCGGAGCTGGGCTGGCCGGCATGGAGGCCGCACGAGTTCTCAGTGAGCGCGGACACGAGGTCGTCATCGTCGAGGCCAGCAACCACATTGGCGGAGTCGTCCTCGCAGGTGGTCAACCCTCCTTCAAGGAGGACGACCTAGCTCTACTCGAGTGGTACCGCACCACCTTGGAAGAGCTGGGTGTGGAGATTCGGCTCAACACTCCCGCGACGGCTGACC
>NZ_JANHGP010000114.1:0-265 GCF_024494585.1 Acinetobacter sp. 5862 | reverse complement strand
CCGCAGTGCTTTGAGGGTGCGAGTCAACTGTGCCGGTCGCGCAACAACGACGAGATGGCCCACCAGCTGCCGCAAGGCATGGCGTGCAGCTGGGACGACGACGTTAGGAGCTACGGGGGCCATTCGTCCGCCTGCCCGCACCGCCACCTGCAGTGCAGCAGGCAGAAAAGAACAATCCACCTTTGCCAGTTCCGCAAGATTCGCCGCTGCGGTGCGAGCGTCCTCAGGGCGGACAACCCGATCTATAAAGGCCAGAGTGAAAGGC
>NZ_JANHGP010000113.1:0-270 GCF_024494585.1 Acinetobacter sp. 5862 | reverse complement strand
AGGGGAACCTGCGGCTGGATCACCTCCTTAACGAAAGATTGACGATCGGTAAGAATCCACAACAAGTTGTTCTTCGAGATATGTCTTTGAAGATTTAGAGTCAAGCTTTTAAAAAAGAGCGAGAGTCAAACACTACGCACAGCGAAGCTGTTTGTCTTGCGAAACTTTTAAAGCGAAGCTTTAAAACTTTCTCAGGGTCTGTAGCTCAGTTGGTTAGAGCACACGCTTGATAAGCGTGGGGTCACAAGTTCAAGTCTTGTCAGACCCACC
>NZ_JANHGP010000112.1:0-278 GCF_024494585.1 Acinetobacter sp. 5862 | reverse complement strand
TATTTAAGACTCAGTTAAAAGAACAGCAGAGGTTTTATATTGTGCATCAAGATGAAGATGATTTATTGTCCTTTGAGGGTTTTCATGAATTACATTCAAGTCATTGGAAAATAGAGCAATATCACCGAGTGATTAAACAGGTTTGTCATATTGAAAAGTTTCAAGTAAGACGATCTAAACTGATTTTGAATCATATTTTTGCAGCCTTGATGGCCTACGTCGAGATACAAAAGAACCAGTTTGAGCGGATCTTTGAAAATGTATATCGTTGGCAGAAG
>NZ_JANHGP010000111.1:0-281 GCF_024494585.1 Acinetobacter sp. 5862 | reverse complement strand
AATTTGCAGAGGCTAAGAAAGAACTTCAAGCTAAAGGAGTCCAATTCCCTATCCATTTAGATAAAACTGTAGATTTAACCAATAAGGCAGAGATTCAAGGATTTAATTCCATGAAACAATCAATTGAATCTGTTTTGGGGTCTGATAATGTTGTGATTGATGTTCATCAACTCTCTACTGAAGACTTTGATAATACAAGTTATTTGGCTCAGACTGCAGCTCAGAAAGATTACGATCTATACAATGGTGGTTGGAGTGCAGATTATCAAGACCCATCAAGC
>NZ_JANHGP010000110.1:0-284 GCF_024494585.1 Acinetobacter sp. 5862 | reverse complement strand
TTTCAGACTCAAATTCTAATCTGTTAATGATTAACTACCGCCTCGTCAGCGAGTAGTAAACTGTGATAAATCACAGAAGTTAACAAGCTATTTGCTTACTAAGTTCTGTAATCTTTAGCTCTAAGCTCCATCTTATGTGTGCCTGCGCACAGCATAGCTGTTTGCTTAAATTCTCGGACAAAGCGTTGCTTTGTTTACCCTCGAATTTGGTGGAGACTAGGAGAGTCGAACTCCTGACCTCCTGCGTGCAAAGCAGGCGCTCTACCAACTAAGCTAAGTCCCCA
>NZ_JANHGP010000032.1:0-81847 GCF_024494585.1 Acinetobacter sp. 5862 | reverse complement strand
ACCACTTACCCAAGTTACGCCTTAAATTTGGCTCAATTAGGGGCGCTTTGCATTTCAAATCTTTGTGCAACAAAGCCGTTGGTAATTATGAGTTTACTTAGTATGTTAGGTCAAATTAATAATGAAAATAATATTGATGGTTTAAAAGAGGAATTGGAACTATCAAAACAATTACTTAATTCGATTACGATAGTCGCAACGGATGGAAAAGTTGAACCAGATTTAAAAGACAATAGCTTATAGAAAGCATTGGGAAAAATGTATTGTTACATTAACCCGAGATGAAATGGATAGAAGTGGTTATGAATTAGCCCCAACTCGAAATCCAACTGTTGCTGAGATTCGGCTTGATGATGGTTCAAAAATTTCAGTAATTTATAAGTCTGATGGATCTGCATTGCGTAAAGAACCTTGGATTGAACGATTTTTAGCATATTCTAAAGAAGCCCTTGCTGAATATGAGAAAAAACAGCAAGAAAATGCTAAAAAATTAGAACCATTTTCAGATATTGATTTCTAATCAATGTACAAATAGAGAAAATTTTAAGGAGTTGTTATGTCTAAAGACGTTGATACTGTGCAAAAAGAATTATGGCAGAAATCTATTGATCTTGGTGTACTTGATGCACTCATTGTCATTGCTACACATGAACCTGAAACTTGTGATGGGGTAAAAACAGCTACTGCCAAATATACACAGAAATGGGAAAAATGTATGATTACATTGGAACGAGATGAACTTGATAGAAGAAGTTATACGTTAGCACCAACTAAAAATCCAACTGTTGCTGAAATTAAGTTTGATGACGGCTCAAAAAATTTAGTCATTTATAAATCTGATGGTTCAGCATTTAGGATGGGAGCTTGGGTTGAACGTTTTATAACTTATGCCAATGAGATTAAGGCTCAACGAAAAGCGAAAAGACTAGAAAAAACCGAACAGTTAAAAGCTAAAAAACTAGAGCCATTTCAAGAAATTGACTTCTGAATCTAGTATATAGATGATAAAAGCAAGAGGAGTAATGAAATTCATTACTTCTTTTTTTTATAAAAGGACACAACCTGTCCACGCCATACCCAATACTAAAACCTTACCAAAAAGATAATTCAACAAGGGGTTTATTCAATGAAATTATCAAAATCTATTTTACTGGCAAGTTTACTTGCTACAACTACATCTGTTTTTGCAGATGACTTTATTTCTGCAAATGGGGTAAAGCTTACAGTTGGTGATTCACTAAAAACGGTTACAAGCAAACTCGGCAAACCAACAGAAAAAAATTCTGACTTCGTTATCTGGAAGCTAAAAAATGGTAATAAAGTTGCAGCTCGTTTTGATCAATATGGCTTAAGTAATGCAACATTAAGTGGAAACGTGTCTACTGATTATTTATATACAGATGGCATTAAGATTTTCCTTAATAAAGAAAGCATCAATAGCATTGAGAAAAAACTCAAGTACGGTTGCTACCATGAGGGCTGGGGTGAGGGTGCAATTGCAGACTATGTGGTGAGAAGTGGTCCAGAGGGTTCAATCAATCTGATCTTTAATACTTGGGGTGGGGACATAACAACCAAGCAATTAAAAAGCCAAAAAGTATCAGCGTTTAGCTTGGGTGATGATGAACCATTTGGTGAACAAAAATATTGCCACGATCAATAAGAAACTTAAAAGGCTTTAAAATGAAAAAATTAATCATCGGACTTGCCGTTGCTGCCTGTAGCCATTCATTATTCGCAGCTTGCCCCAGTCAGAGCAAAACGGTATTCAACTGCACAACGACCAATAACAAAGTGATTCAGGTCTGTGATGCAGGCAATACGATCAGCTATTCATTTGGTAAGGCAAATGCCACACCAGAGTTGGCGATTACAGTTCCTCGCAATAAAGTCACCACCTATCAATGGCAGGGATTTGGTCGCTATGAAAATTATGCGATTAATATCCCGAATGGAAAAACCATATATCGGGTCAATGACAGTCTGGACAAAATGTCTCAGCAATATACGGCTGGCGTTGAAGTTTCCAATAACGACAAATTACTTGCCACAGTCGAATGTGCTGCCAATAAAAAAATAACCAGTAAAATTCAGGGCATTAAACTTCGTCCTGAAATGTAATCCTAGTTTTATCTTTCTTTAGGTTCTTATTTCATTTTCTCGAAATAAGAACCTGAATTTTTTAAAAATAAATGGTGATCCAATGAGATTATACGATCTTATCGGAAGTCTGTTGCTTGTCGCTGGGTGTCAGGATGCCTCAAACCATAAGACAAATGTAGACTCATCAGATACCACCATCCAGAACGGTTTGTCTCATGGAGTCTACGAGCAGAAACGGCTAGAAAAGGAATAGTTAATGCTAGCGTTGTGATGGCATAAAATACAATTGGGTTGGATATTGATCAGATATGATGTTCAAAGAGAAAAACCAGAATAAGCACGACAAACTATGTCTTTTATCTTTCAAATGTAGCTGAAAAATAATTAAATTTCGGTAAACTATTCACGTTTTATACTTTTCTTTGGACTTCAATAACAATGACCCAAGTACAACTGCAACAGCTACAAAAACAACTATGGAATATTGCCAATACCTTACGTGGCAAAATGGGTGCAGATGAGTTTCGTGACTATATTCTTGGGTTTATCTTCTTTAAATATTTATCTGAAAAAGCCGTGAACTTCGCCAATGAATTGCTTGATGGTGAAGACATTGGCTTTTTAGAGCTTGATGAAAAAAATGCTGAGCATGTGCCTTACATTGAAGAAATTAAAAAGAATGCCATTGATGAAGTGGGCTATGCGCTGACACCAAAGCAACTATTCCACACGCTTGCAGAACGTGGTCGTCAAGGTCAGTTTATTCTTGATGATTTATCTGCCACGCTGAAAGCCATTGAACAAAGTACGTTGGGTTCAGACTCTGCCGATGATTTTGCCAACCTGTTTGAAGATCTCGATCTAAATTCGACCAAGCTAGGAAATACGGCGAGTGACCGTAATGAGCTAGTGGCAAAGGTTCTCAGTCATTTAGACGATATTGATTTTGATATTTCTAATACTGAATCTGATGTATTGGGTGATGCTTATGAATATCTGATTGGTGAGTTTGCATCAGGTGCAGGTAAAAAGGCAGGGGAATTTTATACACCGCAAACGGTATCGACCTTACTGGCGAAGATTGTCACGCAAGGAAAAACCCGTTTACGTTCTGTTTATGACCCGACTTGTGGTTCAGGTTCGTTGTTGCTGCGTGTAAAACGTGAAGTACAAGATGTGGATATGATTTACGGTCAGGAAATGAACCGTACCACCTACAACTTGGCACGTATGAACATGATTTTGCATGACGTGCATTTTGCCAAGTTCGACATTAAGCAAGAAGATACCTTGATTCGTCCGCAGCATTTAAATAAACGTTTTGATGCGGTGGTGGCAAATCCGCCATTTTCGGCAAAATGGTCTGCCGATCCGTTATTTTTACAGGATGAGCGTTTTGCAGCTTACGGCAAACTCGCACCAAGTTCTAAAGCGGATATGGCATTTGTTCAGCACATGCTGCATCAACTAGATGAGCATGGCACGATGGCAGTTGTGCTGCCACACGGTGTTTTATTTCGTGGTTCGAGTGAAGGTGTAATTCGTCAATACTTAATTGAACAGCTCAATGTGATTGATACCATCATTGGTTTACCTGCCAATATTTTCTATGGTACGTCGATTCCGACCTGTATTTTGGTTTTGAAGAAAAACCGTGAGCATAAAGACAATATTTTGTTTATTGATGCCAGTAACGAGTTTGAAAAGCAGAAGAATCAAAACAAGTTATTGCCTGAGCATTTGGACAATATTATTGGGGCATTTGAAAACCGTCAGAGTATTGATAAATACGCGCATGTAGCGACTTTAAAAGAAGTGAAGGACAACGACTTTAACCTGAATATTCCACGTTATGTCGATACTTTTGAAGCTGAGGACGAGATTGACCTTGATGCGATTGCTCAAACGTTGCAGGCTTTGGAAGTTGAGAGTCAAAAGACCGATGCCGTGATTAGTGGTTTTTGCGCCGAGCTTGGGATTGCTTCGCCGTTTGAGGAGGTGAAGTAATGTCTGTACCAAAGTTACGTTTTAAAGAGTTTGATGGGGATTGGACGACTTCACCATTGAAAGCCTTATGTAAAATCAATCAGGGGTTGCAAATTGCTATTGAAGATAGATTTTTAGAGGATGGTAATAATCGTTATTTCTATATAACAAATGAGTTTCTAAAAGAAGGTTCTAAAAAAGCATATTTTATTGAGAATCCACCTAAAGCTGTTATTTGTGATGAGTCAGATATATTGATGACTCGAACAGGAAATACAGGGCAAGTTGTAACTGATGTAAAAGGCGCTTTTCATAATAATTTTTTTAAAATTGATTTTGATAGAAGTATTATTAATAAAAATTTTTTCATTGAGTTCCTAAAAAAAGACACAACTCAACATCTTATTTTAAAGTATGCAGGTGCTTCAACTATTCCTGATTTAAATCATTCAGATTTTTATCGAATAGTTATGCCAATAACTACCATCGAAGAACAAACCAAAATCGCCTCTTTCCTTTCCGCAGTCGATGAAAAGATTAGCCAACTGACTCAAAAACATGAGCTACTCAGCCAATATAAACAAGGCATGATGCAGAAGTTGTTTAGTCAGCAGATTCGTTTTAAAGCGGATGATGGTAGTGAGTTTGGGGAGTGGGAAAATTTAAAAATCTTTGATTTAGCAATAGATAAAACATTAAATAATGGTGTCTTTAATGATCAGAATAAGGTAGGGAAAGGCTACAAACTTATTAACGTTTTGGATATGTACATCAATAGAGATATTGATGAATCAAGATTGAAATTATTGGATTTAAGTACGAAAGATTTTGAAAAAAACAAAGTTTATTATGGAGATATCTTCTTTACACGTTCCTCATTGGTAAAAGAAGGAATTGCCTTTTCAAATGTATATTTAGGGAATAGTAATGATGTCACCTACGATGGGCATCTAATAAAATTAAGTCCTAATCTCAATCGAGTTAATCCTATATTTTTGAATTATATTTTAAAAACTCATGTTGTACGTAAGCAGTTAATTAAAGGTGGTAAAACCGCTACTATGACTACTATCGGTCAACAAGAAGTGGGTAATACTATTGTTTCACTGCCTTGTTTAGAAGAACAAACCAAAATCGCTAATTTCTTATCAAGCATCGACCAAAAAATTGAGGTCGTGGCACAGCAAATTGAACAAGCCAAACAATGGAAAAAAGGCTTGTTACAGCAGATGTTTGTGTAGGTGAAACAGATGACCGATTACTTTCAAAATCTTGTATTGCAATTGCTCCAAGAACCCAGTGAGCAAGAATGGTTAGAGTTTAAAGAAAACTACCATAGTGCTGAAGAAATTGGTGAACGTATTTCTGCCCTATCCAACGGCGCATGTTTATGTAACAAGCGCTATGGCTACTTAGTTTTTGGAATTAAAGACCATGATCAGAGTATTGTCGGTACAACATTTGACCCTAAAAAACAAAAAGCCAAAGGCAATGAAGATTTAGAGTTTTGGTTACTGACACGCTTAAACCCACGTATTGACTTTAAAATTCATGAACTCGACATTGATGGTAAGCATCTTGTTGTATTTGAGATTCCAGCAACTAGCTATGCACCTGTGAGTTTTTTGCATGAAGCCTATATCCGTATTGGGAGTTATACCAAAAAACTTAAAGACTATCCCGATAAAGCCAAGAAAATATGGCAAAGCATGGAAACCGATTGGAGTGCTGAAATCTGTCCCGATGCGACATTACAAGATTTAGACCCGATTGCGATTGCTACAGCCCGACAGCTTTTTATCCGTAAAAATCCACGCTTGGCTGAAGATGTTCCCAATTGGGATGATGCGACATTTTTAAATAAAGCCCGTGTGACTATTCAAGGGAAAATCACCAAAACGGCGATTGTATTGCTTGGTTTACCCGAATCAGCGCACTTTATTAACCCTGCCGTGGCACAAATTACATGGATTTTAAAAGGTGTGGATGGTGTTGAAAAAGACTATCAACATTTTTATACGCCATTTTTACTTGCAGTTGATGAGCTGTATCACAAAATTCGAAATCTAAAATATCGTTATATTGTCGATGGTACACTGTTTCCTGAAGAAGTCGACCAATATGACCCGTATATCATTCGAGAAGCATTGAGTAATGCTATTGCACACCAAGACTATCGTTTAGGTGGGCGGATTACAGTGGTGGAAAAAGAAGATTCAACGTTGACCTTTCAGAACTATGGCAGCTTTTTACCTGTTTCTATTGAAAATGTCATTTTAAACGATGCACCTGAGCAAAAATATCGGAATACATTTTTAGTCAATGCCATGATGCAGCTCAATCTGATTGATACCATTGGTAGTGGTATTCGCAGAATGTTCTTAAAGCAAAAAGAAAAGTTCTTCCCTATGCCAGATTATAGCTTTGAAAATAATCGGGTTCAGGTGAAATTTACAGGTAAAGTGCTCAGTATGGACTATGCTCGTAAACTTGCTGAGTTGCCTGATTTATCCCTCACCAATATTATTGCGCTGGATCAGGTACAAAAGAACCAGTTAATCAGTGATGATGACGCTGCCGAACTTAGAAAAAAAGGTTTAATTGAAGGCAGAAAGCCAAATTATTGTATCTCTGCAAATGTGGCTGAACAAACAGATCAGCAAGCAGAATATTTAGAAATGCGTGGTTTGGATGATCAGCATTATCAGGGACTCATTTTGGAATATTTACGCAAGTTTAAGCAGGCGAAACGAGCTGATTTTGAAAAGTTATTAATCGATAAATTACCGCAAATATTAGATGAAGACCAGCGTAGACATAGAGTACGTAATTTATTGCAAAAAATGCGTAGAGATGGTTTGGTCGAAGCTAAAGGTTTGACATGGTATTTAAAGAAGAGCTAGTTTTAGCTAGTTTTAGCTAGTTTTAGCTAGTTTTAGCTAGTTTTTTGTATAAGTTATTGTTAATTAAATATTTAATTATGAGAGAAATATGACAGTACAAAGCGAATATCAACTTGAAAATGAACTGATTGCACAACTGCAAGGACTGGGCTATGCAACTGTCACGATTAAAGATGAAAGCCAATTACTGTCAAATCTCAAAACACAAATTGAACGTGCCAACGGACTTGCACCATTATCAGAAACTGAATGGAAGCAGGTCATTAGCTTTCTCAATACAGGCACTGTATTTGAACGCGCCAAGAATCTGCGTGATCTGTTCCCAGTCAAATTTGATGATGGTACAAGCAAGCACATTTTCTTTTTATCAGATGACCCAAGCAAAAATGTATACCAAGTCACCAATCAAATCACGGTAGATCATCGTGATTTTAATGGTCGAACCAGCCGTTTTGATGTCACGCTCTTGGTCAATGGTTTGCCTTTAGTTCAAATTGAATTGAAAAAACGCGGCATGGAAATCGCCGAAGCCTTTAATCAAACGCAACGCTATATTCGTGAAGCATATTGGGCAGGGCAAGGGCTATTTAGTTTTATTCAGCTTTTTATCATCAGTAATGGCGCAAATACTCGCTATTACTCAAATGGTACGACTGGGATAGAGTTTGCCTTTCCGTGGGCAGATGTTGCCAATAAACATATCAATGAAATTGTCGATTTTGCGGATGCATTTTTAAATCATCAGCATCTTACAGACATGCTGACTCAATACATGGTGATGTTGGAAACCAGTAAAAGTTTGATGGTGCTACGCCCTTATCAAATTTACGCCGTGCAAAAGATTATTGCCCATGTACAAAATTCAGAACAAAATGGCTATATCTGGCATACCACAGGTTCAGGCAAAACACTGACCTCATTTAAAGCCAGTCAGCTGATCATGAAGATGCCTGATGTAGAAAAGGTCTTGTTTGTGGTGGATCGTAATGACCTTGATACACAAACTTCACGAGAATTTAATGCTTTTAAAGCCGAGAGTGTGGATAGCACAGACAGCACCCACACTTTGGTTAAACAACTCGATCAACGCCACGACAAGCTGATCGTGACCACCATTCAAAAGCTGAATCGTGCGATTAGTACAGACCGATATTTAGAACATATCAATTATTTAAAAGATAAAAAAGTCGTATTCATTTTTGATGAATGTCATCGCAGTCAATTTGGTGATACCCATCAAAACATTAAAAAGTTCTTTAGTAATGCGCAGATGTTTGGATTTACGGGCACACCGATCTTTGAGGAAAATAGTCAATCCAAAGCAGGTTTGAAACTCACCACAGATTATTTATTCAATCAGTGTTTGCATCAATATGTGATTGTGGATGCGATTCGAGACCGTAATGTATTGCAGTTCCAAATTGATTATCGAGGAAAATATACTGCTAAAGGTATGCAGAATAACCTTGATTATGACGAGGATGTTGAGGGAATAGATACCAAAGAGCTTTATGACAATCCACAACGCTTGGAAATGATTGCTCGTTATATTGTTGATACGCATGATACTAAAACCAAAAACCGTGAATTTACTGCAATGTTTTGTGTCAGTTCAGTGGATACCTTAACGCAGTATTATGAGCTATTTGAAAAAGTGCAAGCTGAGAAGCAACAACAAGATGAAGCACAAGGTAGATTATTTAAACCACTCACCATTGCAACGATATTTTCCTATGCTGCAAATGAAGCGGTTGAAAACAATGATCAAAATGGTTTGATTCAAGAAGAGTCAACAGATGCACCGAGCCAAATAAATCAGTCTAGTCGTGATAAATTGGATCGCTACATTGCCAAGTATAATGCTCAATTTGGTACGAATTATAATTCTGGTGACGGCTTCTATGCCTACTACAGAGATATTGCAGATCGAGTCAAGAAAAAGCAGATTGATATTCTGTTGGTCGTAAATATGTTCCTGACGGGCTTTGACTCAAAGCCTTTGAATACCTTGTATGTCGATAAAAATCTGAAATATCATGGTCTAATTCAGGCTTTTTCACGGACTAACCGTGTCTATAATGATAAAAAACCATTCGGGAATATTATTAGCTTCCGTAATTTAAAACGTGCCACCGATGAAGCATTGGCATTATTTTCAAATAAAGAAGCACGCAAGACTGTACTTGTCCCAAGTTTTGATGAAATCAAACAAGATTATGAGCAAGCGGTTGAAAAGCTACACAGTATTACGCCTGATTATCAAACAGTAGATGACTTAGTCACAGAAGATGAACAACTTGAATTTATTAAAGCGTTTCGTGAGGTCATGCGTTACAACGCTCAATTGCAGACTTTTATAGAGTACGATCAAGACGACACTAAGCTTGATAAACAGCACTTTGCGAATTTTGCATCTAAATATGCTGATCTCTGTCGAGCGATTCGGAAAACCACCAAAAAAGAAAAAGTTTCCGTGCTGGATGATGTCGATTTCCAATTGGATTTACTGCACAGCGACCGTATCAATGTGGGTTATATCCTGACATTGTTACAGATGGCGGTGAATGCTGAAACAGATGAGCAGCGTAAGAAATATGAAGCTCAAGTCCATGATCTGATTGGTAGTGATATTAGTTTGCATGACAAGCAAGACTTGATACAAAAGTTCATCGAAGAAAACATGCCAAAAATGATCAATGGACAAAGTGTACAAGTGGCTTTTGCTCAGTTTTGGGATGCGGAAAAAGAGCAAGCCTATCAGCACTTTTGTGAACAAGAAAATCTCAAGCCTGAAGCAATGAAACAGGTTTTAGATAATTATGAATTCAATAAACGCTTACCACGTAAAGAAGAAATGAAAGAGTTGCCAAACTATAAAGTCAAGTTATTTGAAAGAGACAATGTGTTGAGTAGTTTATTGATTAAAACACGTCAGTTAATAGAAAAATTTGATACAAGTTCTTAATGTGAGTAATTTAAGCACTACTTAGATTCTTGAATTACTTAAATATATATTTAAGAAGGTATGGTAAAGAAGTTCTTAACTCGGAAAATGTGCTCTTATTTGGGTCAAATTCATTACTTACTTATTTTTGTATTTTATAGATTAAATTTGATGGATATATAATTTAAATGAAAACAATGGATTATTACAATATTTATGCAGAGGAATTTGCAGAATCTACGTTTAATGTAGATATGGAAAGTTTGTATCAGCCATTTTTAGAGCACTTACCAAACGCAGCAAAAATATTGGACTTAGGCTGTGGATCGGGGCGAGATAGTTTTGCTTTTAAAAAACAAGGTTATGAAGTTGAAGCGAGTGACTACGCTGAAGAACTTGTAATCAAAGCGCATGAATTAACTGGTATTAATGTGCGCCATCGCAGTTTTTATGATCTGGACGAAGTTGAGCGTTATGATGGTATTTGGGCTTGTGCATCATTGCTACACTGTGAGCGAGATCGTTTGGCTGAAGTGCTTCAAAAAATGCTTTGTGCACTAAAAACAAATGGCGTGATCTACATGTCATTCAAATATGGGGATTCAGATCGAGAAAAAGATGGGCGGGAGTTTACAGATTTGAACGAAATACAAGCTGAAGCACTACTTAGACAATTTAATAATGTCAGCTCGATAAAGCAGTGGCTTACAGTAGATCAGCGTCCTGATCGGCAAGAGCAATGGCTCAATTTGCTTTGGAAAAAATATGCGTAGTGTAATTCCTACAGCACAAGAGCAACTTAAATTTCTAAAGAATATTCAGCTAATTCTCCAGTCAGGTAGTTTTAGTAGTACCTATAAATTTGCTTTACTAATTAGCCTAAGCCGTTTGAGTATTGAAAAAGGTGAGGACGAGGGTGGTACTTTAATTCTAGAGTACATAGATATCGCTGAAAAATTTATAGAGTTATATTGGAAGCAAGCCGTCCCTTATGCCTTTCATGAAGATGGGCAACTGATTTTGAATCAGAATAATGGTAAGCAAGCAGCGATCGTGAACCAAATTATTTTACTGAGACAAAGTTATTCGTCACTTGGTTTGTTGCGTCGGGACACATCTGTTTGGTTGAAGCTACTAAAACAGGTGGCAAAAACTGTAAAAGAAATGCCAGTACGATATTTGCAAAACATCAACAGTCAAAACTTTGAGTTTTTATATCGACTAGAATACTCAAATACGCAATTGACACTTTTGCCGCAAGTCATGTATTGCTTAAGGCAATTTAGTGAAATTATTGAAGAACTTTGTCAGAAGCGATGGATTGATTACATTCGTAAGAATAACTGTAATGCGCCTATCCTAAATAAGCTGCCAAACCTTGAACAGTTTATGTTTGAGCCGAGTCGTAATCAGCTGAATGCTGTTGCTAATGTATTGGTAGAACTACAGGAATGTAAGTGCTTTTACTGTAATAAAGAAATTAAAAGAAATAATTATGCTGTCGATCATTTTATCCCTTGGTCGATGTACCCATCTGATACTGGGCATAACTTTGTATTAGCTGACTCAAGTTGTAATTCTAAAAAAAGTAATTTGCTAGCTTCAGATGAGTTTTTGCATAAATGGCAGGAGCGGAATGAAGAGCAAGACTTAATTATTGTAGATAAGATATCTGCACTCGGTTTTCTAACAGATAAAGAACGATCACATAAAGTGGCGGAATGGGCTTATGAAAAAGGAAAAGAAAATAATTATTTAATATGGTATGGCTTATAAATTTTAAAATGATTGTTAATTGAACAATTGGATGCTTAGCTGGAATTTTATGTATCATTATTAAAACATCTATTTTTTCTATCCAAATAGGAATTTTTTCAATTTATTTAAGGAAATAATGTCCTATATAAACTTAACTTCGGTTGTTGCTGAGATTGCTGCGACACTTTGTGTCGTATTGAGCTTTTGTGATTATTTGAAATTTAAAAATATGATTTAAATTAAGATTATGTTTTCCAAAAGTTAAAAAATTAACAGTATTATAGTCAATACGTAAATTTCCTATAAGTTGTACTTTGCAGCATTGGAAAACAAAGCTGCTATTATCTGAGCAAGTAAAGCAAATGCTTTTGAAATGTTAACTTTTTACTTGTTTATTAATTTATAGCTTTTAGTATTTATAAGATTAAATTATTTAGAGGACTAGAGATGTTAGCTTTTGCTGAATTTCTACAAAATTATTTTATAATTCCAATATCAATGCTTATTTTTGTTTTGTGGATTGGATTTAGATTCTTTACAAAGTATATCCAACCTGCAAAAAATCTAAATAATAAATTGTTGACGATAATTAACGCATTACAGGCAGCTAAAAAAGATGCGAGCTCAAGTAAAAATATCCTAGATTCAGAGTTTGAACATGATACCCCTCTACAACATGCTTGGTTAAATTATAAAAACTCTTTTCATGATATTTATGAAACAGTAGATGGTGAAGATTTATTGGTATCTTCTAGAGCTACAGCTTCTAGTGATGTTTTCTTTTCTCAAACAGTTATTGTTGATACCCCTTTAAAAGTTGAATTTTATAAGCACTTACCAGGAATTATCACAGGTGTTGGTATCATCGCCACATTTGCTGGTCTTTTATTTGGTTTGTTAGCATTTGATCCTGCAGGAGATCCATCAAAAGTTCAAGATAGTTTGGGTCTATTATTGGCTGGTGTGAGTGAAGCATTTATGGCTTCAGGTTTAGCGATTGCAACAGCTATGATTATTACTTGGAGAGAAAAGTCGTGGTTAAGAAAGTGTTATGAAAGTCTAGAAACTTTAACCACTGAAATAGATCAAATTTTTGAAACGGATGCTACTGGTGAAGAATATCTAGCTAAGCTTTTAAGGTCGTCAGAAGCAAATGAAACAAATGCACGTCAGTTAAAAGATAGTCTTGTGAATGACTTAAAGGCAATGATGACTAATTTGGTAGAGGAGAACAAGAAGAATCAATTAGCATTTACTGCACAATTAAGTGAAAGTTATACAAAAACAAGCCAAGATATGGCGATACAAATTGGGCAATCAATTACCGATACTTTACAAGCTCCATTAGATAAAATTGCTGCAAGTGTTCAGCAGGTTAGTGGTGATCAAGGCTCTGCAGTACAAGAGTTAATGACCGATGTACTAACTGCATTTATGAGTAAATTAGAGTCAACATTTGGCAGTCAAATGACAGGTATGAGTGAGATGATGACTCAATCTGTGTCTGCAATGAGAGAGATGCAGTTCGGTTTTTCTCAATTGTTGACAGAAATGAAGACGAACAGTGAAGCTTCGACCAAGACTTTAGAAACTCAGATGTCAAAAATGATCGAGGAAATTCAAGTAAAACAAAATCTAATGTCTGACCAGATGAATTTAATGGTTGAGCACTTATCTCAGAGTACTGTTAAAATTGGAGAACAGGGTCAACAAGCTATTGAGCAGTTAAATGATAAAGTATCTGAATTGATGATGGGACTTGGTGGCACTATGTCTGAATTAATGTCAGATGTTGCTAAGCAACGTATGGAACAAGACCGTGCAGTTATAGAAAATCAGCAAAAACTTCATGAACATTCATCAATTTTGATTGATAACCTTGGCTCTGAGATTAAAGATCTTATTGTTCATAGTCAGGATGCAGTTCAAGCATATAAAGAAAATATTCAAAAAATTGCTCAAGTAACGATAGAAAGTATTACAGGCATGAACAATGGTGCTGAAAAAATACGTTTAGCCTCTGATAAGTTTAATACAGCAGGTGAATCATTAATTACTGTGACTGATAAAACCACTCGTTTAATTGGTGAAGTGAGTACTACATCAACACATTTAACAACAGCAAGCAGTAATTTAATCACTTTATTAAATGAATACAAAAATTCGCAAGACAGTATTAAGCAGGCAATCAGCACCTTAGATAGCTTGATTAAACAGGCCCAATCCGAAGCGAGTATGAGTAGTGAAATGCTTAAAGATATGAATCAGATGACAGTTGCTCTTAACCAAGTTAAGAAAGAAATGCAGGATTATCTTGAACAGGTCAATGATGTATTGGTTAAAAGCTTTGAAAGTTTTGGTGCCTCTGTTGAGACGAGCTTAAATCATTCTTTGGGTGCTTTTGATAATACATTAGATCAAGCAGTAAAACGTCTTTCTACTGGTGTAGATGCCTTGAGTGAGTTTGTTGAAGATCTTGAAGATCTTGTACATAAAAAGAAAAACTAATTTTGGAGTGCATGATTAATGTTAGGTAATAGGTACTCTAAAAAACCACGCATAAAAGATGAGGGTGAAAAACCTTTTTGGATTTCTTTTGCAGATTTAATGACTGCACTCATGACATTGTTTCTAGTGGTGATGGCAGTTTCATTGATGGTCGTAACCAAAAAAATTAATGAAGCAACACAAGCGGAGAAAGAGAGGAGCTCAGAGATTTTAGATATTTGTACGAGTATCCAAAATGATGCAGCGTTAAAAAATAAAATTATTACTGTAGATTGCAAAGATAATCGAATCAATTTTGGTGAGGCTGGGCGCTTTGGTCATAACGATTACAGGTTGAATGCTGCAGGGATAGAAGCTTTAAATACTCTAGTACCAATAGTGTTGGATGCTGCGAATAGTGAAAATGGAAAAAAGTGGTTTAAGCAAATTGTCATTGAGGGTTTCACAGATACGGATGGTTCTTATCTCTATAACTTAAATTTAAGTTTACGTCGTTCTGAATGGGTGATGTGTAGTTTACTTGATCCAAAATTTAGTCAGGGACTAAGTTTGACTGACACACAAAAGAATCTGGTTAAGCAATTATTCTTAGCAGGTGGAGTTTCTTTTAACTCAGCAAAAGATAGTAAAGAAGCTTCACGGCGTGTTGAACTTCGTATGCAGTTTTATGGTTTAAAAGAAAAAGATAATGCTGAGCCTCAACCACATTTTGTTTCAGCACCTGTTGAAACATGCCAATTAGCAAGGTGATAAGATGGGCATTGTTAATTTAAAAATGCGGATGCAAGAAAAAATAAATCAGATGTCTGAACCAAATCACATACAAAATAAATTTGTTAAACCGCAACGTTTATTGAAAACACTTTCAGCTATAGAAAAAAAAATTGATGATTATGAAAATGCTCAGCCATTGGATGAAAAAATATTTAAAACGATTAATCGCCTAAAAAAATATGGATTTAGGGATTTGACTAAAAGGGATCTAAAAAACTTAGCTTGGGCATTAGGGAAAAAATTGCCAAGTGATAATGAAAAAATGTTATTTAGCCAATTGGGCAAAGAAATAATAAATTATTTTGATCAAGCTGATTTTGAATTGTTGCGTTCCGTTTATTTTCCATTGCTTTATACATACTTTTCTTTTGAAAAAAATGAGATAGAAAAGACTCCCACTTCATGGATTCAGTTAAGAAATATTCTTAGCCAAAATAAATCTAAAATATTTAATAGTGTACCAAAGCCTAAAAAGTGGATGAATACCCTGATAGATCATTCAGAAATACTATCTGATCAACCTGCAAAGAAGTTTGTACGAGATTTTTTACAAGATAATCATCAAAATAAGATTTCTCCAGAGCTTGAAAGTTTAAGAATATCAGCTAGTAGCTGGTTTTGGGATGACTTAATACGATCTTCAATTAAGTCTATTAAAGATATGAAAGAAGATGAGTATTTTAAGATTATTCCAAGATTTTTAGAACTTATAGAAAAAAATAAAATATATACAACTGATATTTTGGTAGCACTTCTTGAACGTTATGCTAACAGTTCAGATCGAGCAAAAGTACATGAGGAGCTGAAAAATATTGCTCTTGATCAGTGGGGAAATCCTCAATATGAATCATCGGCAGGGTGGAATAATGTGAATACAGATACTAAAAAAATGGTAATTCAATGGTTCGTTAGGGCTGATTTGGAAGCTTTCTTTAGATTGTTTAGCCGTACAGCTGACGTTGATAGATTTAATTATTGGATTAAATTTATTGATAAAATATCAGTCTCTCAGATATTTCTTGGTCCAGCAGCTACTAAATCTACTCAAGCTGAACATCGTAAATTTCGAGAAATAAATAGGGGACGTTTGAAAAGACTTTCAGGATCAACACAAACAAACAATGCCTTTATGTTGAAAATTGAGAATATTTATGTGTTTGACTTTTCAGATATTGGTAATGCATGTTATATATTAAATAAAATTCCTTATAATCAAGCACGTGCTGAAGTTCATATTGATACCCTTAAACCTTGGGAACATATTCTTAAATTAAGTCATACGTCAGGATGGCAAAGAAAATTTGATGAGAAATTAGCTGAATTAGGTATTTTTGCAAATCGAAATATAAATTCACGATATGGCAGATAAGTTAAAAAGGGATAGTCATGAAGTTAGCATTCTGGAAAAAGGAAAAAGATACTAAATTTGTTACTGAAATTAATTTGGTAGACAGTGTAATAACGCCTTTACAATACGATGAAGTTGGATTGCTCTATACTTATCAACAAAATGCTAAAAATGATGCAGACTTTTATTGGCAAAGCCTAGAAGAAGAAGATATCGCTTATCGTATTGATGGGCACTATGTATTGCCTTGGGAGGATTTTTTTCAACTTCAACAAGATCCTGATCATTCGAATGTACTTCCTTTATTAAATTTGCCCAAGCAAACAAAGTTGTATCCAGTTCTTCGTAGTGAAGGGGGGTTAAGCAACTCTGATTTTAAAATTATTCTTGATGGGTGGCGTGACCAAAATGGAATTAAACTTAAAGGGATAAAACGAGGAGGTGCAGTACTTGACGTTGAAGGTGAAGAGCAGTTAATAGATGAAATAACTTGGAAGCTAGTTGAGAAAATAAAAGAGTTTTCTCGGTTAGTAGATAAAAATTATAAACAAAATCAGAAATATTGGGCACAAATACGAAGCTTAGCTAATCGTAGTCAAGCAAATCTAGATGATTTTCTGAAAAAAACAGTGGTACTTGCACCTGAAAAATTACAATTAAATTTGCGTAAAAATGAGATTAGCACAGAGTCAGTTGTTGAAGTACAACCAGATTTTGAGGAGGCACCATCAAACTGGCTACAAGTATTTGATAAATATAATCAAGTGCAAGACCAGTACAGTATAAGTTTACCTGATGGTGGGATAGCTCATGTAGTTATTGATCCTCAAGTAAAAAATGTACTCAATGAAATTAAAAAAATGCCGAATAGGCGAGTATCTGGTGAGCGTGCACAAACTTTTTTACATAACCCTTTTGCACAATTAGGGGATGATGCCTCAGAGGTTATTTCTCCTGAAAGTTTTGAGCAATCCAAGCAACAAGCAAAAATTTATAGTTATAGTTTGCAATTAGATAAACAATATAATGATGTAGGGCATTATGTTTCTTCTCAACTGCATCTTAATGAAAATTCAGATCGTGATCAACAACCTATAATATTAGAGCTCGTTAATCTAGAACAAACAAAATATTTTATTGATGCTTTTGATAAGCCCTCACCAGTTTTCCTTTGGGCAGGTTATGCAATAGATAGAACAAGCTATCTTGATCATCAAATTCAAGATCTTAAAAGTGACATATTAGAAATTCAAAAATTTCAAGATGAATTGCAAGCTAAACAAATACTAGATTTATCAAATTATAGTGAGCGTGTGATTGGTATTGGGGAGGCTCAAAAGTTAAATCCAGGATTTGTCCAAAAAGACAGTGGTGAATCAGTATGGTTACCGCAACATTTGGTGGAGCTAGAGCAGCACTTACAAAAGAGCTCTGAAGATCAAACATTTCAATTGCTTGAGCAGCTTATAAAACAGGCTGAACAAGTAGGCAAAGCTCGTGTTGTAATTCCAAATACAGATACTGAAGTTTCTATCGATGAAGCCAAGGAATTATTAAATAAATTAAACACTTCCAAAAAAAATAGTCTTTTAGAGCTGGAAAAAGAGCCTTTAGAAAATCTTCAGAAAAAAAAGAAAGATACTTTGCTTATCGCAAGTAATATTGAAGAAGCAGAATTCACTAAACAAAGAATGGAACTGCTAACTTTGGATAAGGTAAGTTTTCCACCACCAAGATTACCTTCAAGTTTTAGAAAGCAGGAATTTAGTTTAAAGCAGCATCAAGAGTATGGTATTTCATGGTTGCAGAATCTCTATCAATATGCACCAGAAAATGTGAGTGGTTGTCTCCTGGCTGATGACATGGGGTTAGGTAAAACACTTCAATTGTTGTGCTTTATTGGTGAGTATTTAGAAACTGCAAAACAGAAAAAGCCAGTATTGATCGTCGCTCCAGTATCTTTGCTTGAAAATTGGGAGGCTGAAGCAAATCGTTTCTTTAGTGCAAAATTTGCAAAAATTCTAAGTTTGTATGGAGAAAATTTAAAAGATCGAAAAATTCCTAAACTTTTGATTTCTGCTCAACTTCGTGAAGATCATGGAATTACAAATTTACTTGAGGAAGATTGGCTAGGCGATACAGATATTGTATTGACGACTTATGAAACTATGCGTGATCTAGAGTTTTCTTTAGCACGAGTTGATTGGTCAATTATGGTGTGTGACGAAGCACAAAAAATCAAAGTACCTACAGCCATGGTCACAAAAGCAGCTAAAGCTCAAAAAGCTGATTTTAAAATTGCTTGTACTGGAACACCTGTAGAGAATTCCTTGGTAGATCTTTGGTGTTTGTTTGATTTTATACAGGAAAATTTACTTGGATCATTAAGTGCATTTAATAAAACGTATCGTCGCCCGATTGAAAGTGGTGAAAATGCAGATAGCCAATTATTAGAGCAACTACGTGAGTTGATAAAACCACAAGTTCTTAGACGTATGAAGAAAGAAGTAGCTGATTTACCGAATAAAAATGAAGTTAGTGATTGTAAGAGAATTGGAATTTCAATGCTTCAGCGTCAATTATATGCTGAAGTAATTAATCGTTATCAGAAGTTATCTACTGAAGGTAATCAAGGGGCAATGTTAGCATCATTGCACAGCATGAGGATGATCTGTGCACATCCTTTACAAATTCGTCCTGATGCTTCGATTCAAGATTCACCTAAAGTTGATTGGTTAATAAAAACCTTAGAACAAATCAAAGTAAAGAATGAAAAGGTAATTATTTTTACTGAATTTAGGGATATTCAGGTTTTTCTCAAACGTATTCTTTTAGAAAGGTTTGGGTTGAATATTACTACTGTTAATGGTGATTCAAGTACAAGCAGTAAAAAAGGTTTATCACGTCAAAATTTAATCGATAAATTTCAAAATACAGTTGGCTTTAATGTCATTATTTTATCCACTGTTGCTGTGGGTTTTGGTGTGAATATACAAAAAGCTAATCATGTTATACATTACACGCGGAGTTGGAATCCTGCTAAGGAAGATCAGGCAACTGACAGAGCGTATCGTATAGGGCAAGACAAAGAAGTATTTGTTTATTATCCATCCATATCGGCTCATGATTTTGATACATTTGAAATTAAGTTAGATTACCTTTTATCAAGTAAGCGTGCTCTTGCAGATGACATGTTAAAACCAAGTACTGATTTAACTAAAGAGTTGAGTAAATTAATCTAGGGTAATTCGAGCTAATATTCTTTAAGATTTGACCAAAACCCGAAATTAAAATACTTCATAGCCTCATTTACTATTCTAATTCATGCTACAAAATCAATTGTTTTAGCTAGGCTTTGGTTAGAGTTATTTTTACATTCCACATATTGTAGCTTACTGTAGCTGATTTAAAAAATTGTGAATCTATTGATCTTTGTTCAGTTATTAAGGTAGGTTTTTTACCGACTAAAAAGCGAGTTTATCAGTTGCGAATTTGTGCTTTAGGCAACAGAAAAGGATATTCATATTAAATATATTCAACCTTTCAAGTTGCTATTAGCTTAACCTGATACCGCGTATTTCTTCCACCTCCTTCTAGTTTCACAATACAGCCTTTTTCTAGTAAATCAGTGAGGTGGCGAGTTGCAGTAGCTCGACTGACTTTAGCTACTTTCTGATATTGGGATGCACTTATTCCATGCTTAAAGCCATTCTCTCCACCATCAAGCAGTCGATTTAAAACCTTACGCTGTCCCTCATGTAAATCCATTTCTGAAAAGGTCTGCCAAAATGTACTTTTTAGGAGTGTTCTTTCAATACGCTTTAATGTTTGCTCAAGGCTTTCATTGAGTGCCTTTAGAAACCAAAGTAACCAATCCGTAATATCAGAACCGCCTTTTTGAGTCGCTTCAAGAATTTCATAATAGCTTTTACGCTTATTCAGAATGACAGGCGACATTGCATATAGACGGATACTTTGCTGATCCATTTGGGCTAAAGCTAAGTCGGTGAGTGTACGAGTAATACGCCCATTACCATCGTCAAAAGGATGGAGTGTTACAAACCACAGGTGAGTTATTCCAGCTCGAATGAGTGGGTCGAGCAGAGTATTGGTTCTACTGGTATTAAACCACTGAATAAACTCATCCACACGTTGTTCTAAACCATCTCGTGGTGGAGCTTCAAAATGCACAGTAGGGTAATCCATGCGCCCAGAGACAACCTGCATGGGTTCATGCCCTCGTAATTGTCCTATTCTAATACGTTGTATCATCCAGTCAGTTTCATTAAATAACCATTGGTGCCACTGGAATAATCTTTCAACGGATAAATCTTGTTCAAAATTATTTAAGGCATCTAGCATGATATTGGCTAGACCATCTGAACGTTCAGAACTTGGATAGGGTTGCTCTAGCGAGACACCTAGACGTTTTGCCAGAGATGAACGCAGCGAATAAACATTCAGAGTTTCATTTTCAATCGCTGAGGATGAAACAAGATTGGCAATTAGGTTGTCTAGGGTAAGGTGTTCTTTTGCTGGATTATGTTGGCTTTGTCCAAGTAGGATTCCAATTTTTTGATGAATGTGTCTGGTGAGAGGAAGAATGTTTTCATCTTTCCACGTAAAGGTTGTCCAGTTAGGTTGTTTCCAAATCCATTCATCATACATGATGGTCATTCCTTTAAAGAACAAAGAGGAGTGAGTAGATGGTAGTGTATATTTGACTCATTAATTGAGTCAAATAAATTTATGATTCAGCTCATCTAATGATTAAATCTGATTACTTATTTGATGGGCATAAAAAATGGCGGTGTAGGTTGTTTTAATGATTTTGAAAAAGTGTAGGTTGTTGTGTAGGTTCTAAGATTTTGTTAAAAAATTCTTTTATAAATCAATATAAAGGTATTTCTGCATCATAGGTGTGTGAGAAGATAAGTCAGCCATGATTTCAGCGCTGTTCATGCGTACTAAGTCCTTAAATTTTTGAATAAATTAAAATATAGAAAGTCTAATTGTCTAACTGATAGGGAGTCAACAGGAACTCATCTAAGGAAAAGTATAGCTTTTATATCTAAGAATTGAGCGAATAGTGAGTGAAATCTTATTTTAAACCGGCTTTGTTGCACAAACCTACCGTTAAAGGCTTATTCAACATTATAATTCTCAAATGAATAAGCCCACATCTAAAATCTATCGTACAACCAATTGGCCTTCTTATAACAGAGCATTAATAAATCGAGGAAATATCTCTATTTGGTTTGATCCCAAAACTCAATGGTACGCTCAACCAAAAGGCAAGCATGGTCGAAATCAAACCTATTCTGATGCTGCTATCCAATGTTGTCTGATGATTAAATCTCTATTCCGTTTGTAGAAGACAAAAGCATATTGATATTGCAATCAGCTACCAAAAAAGTAGCGATGGGCTGCATCTAGGCAGGACACTATGGGAAAAATGGTCAAACTATCATTGCCGAAGTTTGGTAGAAACCAAGATGCACTGCATCAAATTATTGGGTGATAGGCTTAGTGCAAGGCGTTTTCATAACCAAGTCAATGAGATTCATGCACGTGTGGCAGTATTAAATAAATTTACTGAGTTGGGCCGACCTCACACCCAAGTAGTCACTTAAATTTGGGTAACTTGGGACAAGTTTAGTCTTTGAATGTTTGTGCAACAAAGCCATGCAAACAGGAAATTTTTTTAGAATTTATTTTTTAAATCATGAATTGATAAAAGGATTAAAAATGCAAAATTTTCTGAAATATTTTTAAATAATATTGTAACTGTATGGTTAGTTTAATATTAAAGAAATTTCTAACCAGTGCTTAATTTCAACCACTTAGTCGTCTAAAAAATAAAAATATAATAGTTATAAGTCTTGTTACAAGCTATTAGTCGACAATCGATAGAAAATTTCCCATAGTCCTATCAACAATATTTTGGGAAGAAGTATTATGGATAAGATTACGGTAATTATTAAAGATCAAGAAGAAAATGAATCGATTGTTGTGGCACAGCTCAATGATTTAGAAGACCAAGATATTCCTTTTTTTAAACGAGTTGAGCATATTGAAGTAGAAGGGAATATCATTTTTCCAAATATCGATTTACTTTTTGAAAGTGATATAGATGGAAAGATTTATAAGTTAGTTGCACCTGTGAATGATAAAAGATTTATCTGACCTCAATCTTCTATTTTCAATACGATAAAAGAGACCCACTTATGAGATTCAAATAAGTGGGCTTTATTTGAGAGCAACAAAAGTGATTTAAATCAAGTTGCCATGTCACTGAATACTCCTCCTAGAAAAGCGTTAGATTGGCTTACATTATTAGAAAGGTTTGCTCAACTTGTTGATTTTCATAATGATTTTTAAACTGTCGCACCTCATGTTTGAATTCGCCCAGTGTTATGTGATCTCAATGAATTGGGTTAAGCCCTTTAACAATGTCATTAAACTCAGAGCCATTGAGCCAAAAAGATTTTTTTAGAAAAAGGGTAGTCATAATACTTTCCGCTGCTTCACTATTTTGGTTGTCACAAAATAGTCCATAGCTCTCACCTAATACAGTGTTGTTCTCGATGAGACGAATAAAGAAAGCATGTTGTTCGTCAGCATAACCTAGAATAGCATCACGTCGATTGTTCATTTTTCATGTCTCCACATCAAAAATCTTTTAAGTAAAATCTACTGCTAACAGATCAAATATATTCTTGAATTAGATCAATGATTTAAGTTTTTAAAAATAAATTTACTTTTTAAATCATTGATTTTAAAAGTTAATATCAGCTTGTTTTACATCCTTGTCTTAGTTAAACAAACCAAAATTTGATCTATTAAATTCATTGTTATGCAAAATTAATTGTACGTCAACTTGAATTTGTAACTTTTTCAAGTTAAATTATTTGTAAGTATTTTAAACTTGGGTAAGGAGGAATTATGTCCAAAAAAAACGAATTTGAGCATGGTGGTGCCCGAAGTAATGCAGGACGTAAAGCACAATTCAGTGAGCCAACCAAAGTCATCCGTGTTCCCGAATCTCAAGTTGATTTCATCAAAAATTGGTTACTGAATAATGTCAAAACCGATACTCGTACAGATTTGACTGCTCAAATGAAAATCCAAAATGTGCAAGCAAAGAATGACCGAATTTATCATATTCCGCTAGCAACCGAACGAGTTGCCGCGGGTTTTCCATCACCTGCACAAGATTATGTTGAGCAATCACTCGATTTAAATCAATTTTTAATTCGTAACGAAAACTCGACTTTCATTGTCAAAGCCAATTCACTGTCGATGTTGGACGCAGGGATTGATATTGATGATCCATTAGTGGTGGATCGTAGTCTTTCAGCGAAGTCTGGGGATATAGTGATTGCTTTGATTGACAATGATTTTACTGTCAAACGTTTGATGATTGATCATCATTTCAGCCCTCCAAAGGTATGGTTAAAAGCTGAAAATCCAGATTACCAAAATATCTATATCACAGACGGACAAGAGTTACAGATCTGGGGTGTGGTGACGTATAACTTGAAGCCAATGAGGTAAGCCAGTGAGCCTACCACAACGTATTTTTGCTTTAATTGATGTGAATAACTGTTATGTCAGTTGCGAGCGCGTGTTCAATCCAAAGTTAGAAAAGCGTCCTGTGGTGGTTCTATCTAATAACGATGGCTGTGTGGTTTCCCGCTCTTATGAAGCAAAAAAGCTCGGCATTCGTATGGCTGTGCCATTCTTTCAAATCGAAGATATTATTCGTCAGCATCAAGTGCAGGTCTTTTCCAGTAATTATGCTTTATATGCGGAAATGTCGCGTCGTTTTATGAACATATTAGGCAACTTTGTAGATCCCTCTGAACAGGAAGTTTATTCGATTGATGAATGCTTTTTAGAGTTGACTGCCTATCAGCATATTCATGATTTAACCGAATATGCGCACCAAATTCTAGATACGGTGAAAAACTGGTTGGGTTTGCCATGTTGCATCGGCATTGGTTATTCCAAGACTCAAGCCAAACTGGCCAATAATCTAGCCAAGACACACGCATGTTTTGATAGTGTCTGTAATATCGTTGCTGAAGACCCATGCGTGATTGAAGACTTGTTACAGCAGATGCCTGTAGGTGAAGTGTGGGGTGTTGGACGAAAGATTCGTCAGCGCTTAGAAAAAATGAATATCTACTCGGTGTTGGATTTGGTTCAAGCTGATCCTAAAATGTTAGGTAAGTATTTTTCTGTGGTCATGGAAAATACGGTTAAAGAATTACAAGGCATGGCTTGCTTAGAAATTGAAGATGTTGTGACAGATCGACGACAGGTGTTAAGTAGCCGTTCCTTTGGTCAGCCGATTGAGGATAAAACTAGCCTGAGTGGCGCTTTAACCGAATTTAGCTTACGTGCGATTGAGCGTTTGCGAAAGCAAAACTTACTCTGCAAAGCTATTGGCGTTAGCATTCGCACCAATCGTTTTGACAAAGATCAATATTATCGTCCCTATACAGTGATGTATCTATCCGACTATAGCGATGATCGTTTAGAAATTATCAAAGCTGTGTTACAGGGGCTAGATCGAATTTATCAAGCTGGTCATCGTTATAAAAAAGCAGAAGTGATTTTGTTGGATATTATCCCACAACATAGCCATACAGTAGATTTATTCCATGACACCAATAAATTGATTGCTCGAAAAAATCTTTCGATCGCTTTTGATGAGATTAATAAAAGATTTGGTCGGGATTGTATGACACTAGGACGATTGATTACGCCGCATGGGCGGGCGTGGCGTATGAATCAAAACCATAAATCACCGAGTTATTTGACCAAGTGGGATGAGCTTCTGAGGGTTCTCTAAAGTATTAATGGTACAGCTTATATTTTTCAATATTAACTCTGAAACTTATTATTTTTCCTTAAGAACGTTTGAATTTAACAAAGTAAGACCCTAATGATTTATTGAAGTATTTTAAAAAAAATGTGGAAAATAGATGAATGAAAAATTATCTATTCTTGTTAAATAATTGCCTAAATTAAAGATAAGCGTATCTTTTAAATAATGAATTGAATTTGTATGGATTTGATTGAACAAAAGGAAGCCATTTTGACGAGATCGGTTTATGTTAGACTACTCAACTTACGGTATCGCAAATTACCGTGAATAACCAAAATGAGTAGGTAAGATGATTGGGCAGCAGAGAAACAGGCTAGCAGCTTTGGGAATAGATGTTTGGATTCCTCGGGAAGTTGTATGTCAAAAAAACACTGCACCAAGTCTATGGCGAGATCAATTAATTGATGACGTTTCTGAGTCTACAGAACGTACATTTGAAGTTACACCGATTTTAGAAGACATTCCAGCAACATCTGCACATACGCCACCGATCACCGAAATTGAAGTATCGCAGCAAACGAAAGTTGTTACAGAACCTATTGTTAAAGCAGCGCTTGATGAAAAAGAACAGATTGTTATTACTGCTCAGGTTCGGTCATTTGAATTGCAAATGTATGTGTTGGAAAACTGCGCCATTTTATTAGAAACCAGTCAGCTTAGCGAGGCTCAAAGCCAACTCTGGCAAAATATTCAAAAGGCAAGATTAGGGCGGTATGCTGAATTAAAATGGCCATTTCCTTTGGCTGCTTTTCAGGAAAGTCGGGGATTCTCCTCGTATATTCAAGGTTTTCTGGATGCAACCGCAACACAAAAAAAGATATTGTGCTTAGGTCAATTGGACTTTATTCAGCATGCTAATATCTTATATTTAGCGAGTTTGGAAGAAATGTTAGCCCAACCTTTATTAAAAAGACGGTTGTGGCAGCTCATGCAATAAAGATCGGAAATCGAATCATGAAGAAAGTTGTTGTATTCAGCCAAATAGATCAAGATGTTTTAGCGCAGTTACAGCAAGATTATCGGGTCGTGGTACTTAATCCTAAACTGGGTGATATCAACGACCAGATTCGAACAGAGGTTGTTGATGCTGATGCCATGATTGGCGCAGGACGACTGTTAAACGAAGGTAATTTGGCACCCGCCCAAAAACTTAAAATCATTTCGACAGTGTCTGTTGGTTATGATAATTATGATGTTAACTATCTTAATCAAAAGAAAATTTGGCTTGCTAATACACCACATGTTTTGACAGAAACAACGGCTGATCTTGCCTTTACTTTGTTACTGAGTGCTGCACGCAAAGTTCCATACCTTGATGCATGGACCAAACAAGGTCAGTGGAAACGAACGGTATCTACTGAACAATTTGGTATGGATGTTTTTGGTAAAACGCTAGGGATTATTGGCTTAGGGAATATTGGTGCTGCCATTGCCCGTCGCGGATTTTATGGTTTTAATATGAATATTTTGTACCATAACCGCCGTGAAAAGATTGAGGTGGCTCAAGCATTTAATGCACAATATCGCGACTTAGATCAGTTATTGCAGCAGTCTGATTTTATTGTAGTTGCTGTCGATTTAAATCATGAATCCCAAGCACTGATTGGCGCAGAACAGTTTGACTTAATGCAAAAACATGCTGTCTTCGTCAATATCGCACGTGGCTCTGTAGTCGATGAAAACGCTTTAATCGAAGCATTAAAACAAAATAAGATCTTTGCTGCTGGATTGGATGTCTATGCCAAAGAACCTCTGCAAAATTCAGCATTATTTGAGTTGCCAAATGCAGTAACCTTGCCGCATATTGGCTCAGCAACGACTGAAACGCGTCAGAAAATGGTGAAACTTGCTTATCAAAATTTAGTGGACGCACTACAAGATAGAACACCTCGTTATCTCGTTAATCCAAAGTTTGAATAATTGCTTACAATGCTGATCAGTCAATTGCTGCATTATTGTGCGGGTCTATCTTTTTAAATTGATTAATATTGGTACACTTGCGCTTTTTGAAATTTTGTCTTCGGGGTGTCTGTGTTTGAGAAATTGGCTGAAAAAAGTTTAAATCTAATGGGTTGGGAACTGGATAATCATTGGGATTTGAATGTTGATCAATGCGTGATGATTGCAGCTCCACATACCAGTAATTGGGATGCTTTATATGCACGGTTGGCATTAAAAGCTTTAGGTGTAAATGTTCGTCTTACGATTAAAGATAGTTATATGAAGTTTCCATTTGGTCCATTTGTGCGTGCAATGGGTGGTATCGGGATTGATCGTAGCGTGAAACAAGAAGGACAAGCGCGACCGAGTATGGTTCAACTCATGAGTGACTTGTTCAAAACACATCCTAAATTAGTGATGTTAGTGACACCAGAAGGGACGCGTGCCAAACAAGAACAGTGGAAAACTGGTTTTTATCATGTTGCAACCACCGCAGGCGTACCGATTGCATTGGCGTATATGGATTATGCTAAGAAAAAAACAGGTGTAGGAAAAATTATTTATCCTACGGGAGATTATGAAAAAGATATGGTTGAAATTATGTCTTTTTATGCAGAGATTAATGCAAAGTTTCCAGAGAAATTTAGTGTCGATCAACGTTATATAAACACGAAATAATAGTGTTGATTTCAAAAATATAAACTAAGGCAGGATTTTCCTGCCTTTTATAACACTTCGTTGCAAATATCTTCATTTTCTAATGTTATATTAAATTTCTTTATTAGAATCATAGAGAAACGACTTGAGATCGCTGCTGCTTGCATGTGGTTTATTGGCCACTACTCAATTGAGTCATACTCAGATCTTTTTGCCTACACAGGCAATTGGACAAACAGAAGTACCTGAAATTGGCAGTGGTGTAGGTTTGCTTGATCAACAGAAAGAAAAACTGATTGGTGAAAAAGTTTATCGTGAAGTTCATCGACAGATGCCAACGGTACAAGATGCGTGGTTAGAAGATCAATTTCTACAGGTTTTTTCAGGTATTCTTAGTCAGACCCAGCTTGGTCAACCGATTGGTTTAGTGGTTATAAAAGATCCACAAATTAACGCATTTGCAGTGCCTGGTGGTTTGTTTGCATTAAATACAGGCTTAATTACATCTGCAAAAAATTTGGATGAAATAGCAGGGGTCATGGCACACGAGATCGCCCACGTTGCACAGCGACATTACAGTCGTTCACAAGAAGCATTTAAAGGACAGGGGCTACTTGCTCTTGCAGGTATTCTTGTCGGTGCGGCAATCGCATCTAAAGCAGATGGTGATGTTGGTTCAGCGGTGATGTTAGGCACACAAGCGGCGTTGATGGACAAGCAACTCAGTTATAGTCGTAATCAAGAGCGTGAAGCAGACCGTATTGGTATGCAGTTTATGTATTCTGCTGGATACAATCCACAAAGCATGGCAGATTATTTTGAAACCATGCATCGTGAAACAAGTCGTGTGAGTTTCTTACCTGATTTTTGGCTCACTCATCCACTAACGACAGAGCGTATGAGTGAAGCCCGATTACGAGCAAACCAACTCCCAAAAGTAAAATCAAAAATATATGATCTTGATTTTGAGATTTTAAAGTTATATACGCTCGTAATTTCAAACCAAGCGACAGAAACTCAATTACAAGCTTTTGCAAATCAAAAAAATACAGCTGCACAATTAGCGCTAAGTAAGTTTTATTTAGAACGTGGTGATTATATTCAGGCACAAGCAAATCTAGATTTAGTGAAAGCAAAGCTTAAATATCATGTATTGGTCCCACTGATTCAAACAGATATTTACTTAGGGCAAAATAAATTTGATCAGGCTTATAGTAGTATAAATTTCATTCAAAAAACGATGCCTGAAAATAGGGCACTATCTTATAAACTTGCAGAAGTTTTAATTCGGCAAGGGCAGGCTGGTCAAGCTCAAACATTGGTTCAACGGTTTATTCATAAAAACCAGAGAGATATTGAAGGTTGGCAACTGTTGCAGCAGGCAACAAACTTAGATAAAAGTTCGCCACTACAAGCAATTAATGTGCTTTGTTACCGTGCCGAAGCTGAGTATTGGTCAGGATATGAAGAAAATGCGATTAAATCGATGTTGCACGCTCAGCGTTTAGCCAAAGGAAATTTAGCCATGTCAGCAAAAATTGACTCTCGCTTAAAACAAATGCAAGATGATCGCCGTATGAAAATTTAATCTTTATCAAGAATTAAGAGAAATAAAAATGATCAAAGGACAATGTTTGTGTGGTGCTGTGCAGTATAAATATTATGGTGAAATTGAAAACAGCATTTTATGCTATTGTAGTCATTGTCAGCAGGCGCAAGGTTCGATAGCTGGTTGGAATAGCCCACTTGACGAAACACAATTTAAAATTATGTCAGGACATGAGCAGCTCAAAGAATATTTCCACACACCGAATAAAGCACGCCTATTTTGTCAAAATTGTGCAAGCCCACTTTACTCATATCGTACAGATTTACCTAATGTGATTCGTTTACGCCTAGGAACAGTGACAGATGGGAATCTTCCTGCACCAAAAGAAGAATTTTTTACTGAGCACAAGCCAAACTTTATTGAATTAAGATAAGATGATCTGCGTAAAAAATCGCTGAGAAGTTAGAACATTTATGAAGAAAATTTTAGTTTTTATTTTTGCGATAAGCAGTGTGGGGATCAGCTCAGCAGCATCAGTTGAGCAATATGTGAATTCGGTTGAGAAAATTCGTAGTGTCTATGCACAGGATATTCGTAGTTTTTTACGTAGCCTTAATCCACAGATTTCACAGTTCACACCAGAGCAGCAAGCTCAGTATTGTGGTATTAATCAGCGTTATATTCAGGATATGTCAGATGCGATTGAAAAAAATCGCTCATCCTTGCCCCCACAATACGCAAATATGACTAAACAGGATGTAATCAAACAAGTCACTGAGTCAAATGAGATGCAAATGCTAGTGAAATATAATGTTCAGTGTGATTTTAAGTAAAAATAATCTATTGGGTTCATTATTTAATGAATCCAATTTTTAAATAGAGTAATTTGTATAAAATAGAGGAAATTAAGCAGATTAGCTTAATTTTGCTTTAATTTTAGCAGATACTTGTGCAGGATCGGCACGCCCGGCTATGATCGGACGTAGAGAATTCATCACCTTACCCATATCTTTCATGCTAGTAGCTTCTTGAGCAGCAATCGTTTGCTCAATGATGGAATCAAGTTCTTCCTCAGTCATAGCGGCTGGTAGAAATTGAGAAATAATCTCAACTTCGGCTTGTTCCTTACTAGCTAAATCATCTCGACCAGCGCCAGAAAAGGCCTTGATCGATTCTTTACGTTGTTTAATTTGCTTTTCAATGACCGCAAGAACCTGAGCATCGTCAAGCTCTATGCGCTCATCGACTTCGATTTGCTTAATTGCTGCTTGTACACCACGAATAACCGTTACTGTTGCCATATCTTTGGCACGCATTGAGTTTTTTAATACGTCAGTAATTTGGTTTTTTAAAGTATTCATAGTCTCTTCAGCAGTCAATCACAAATTAATTAGTAAAGGCGAGTAGTACGTACAGATTCGCGAGTCAATTTCTTTTGATAACGCTTAACTGCCGCAGCTTTTTTACGCTTACGCTCTTGAGTTGGTTTCTCATAGAATTCGCGCTTACGAACGTCAGCTAAAACACCCGCTTTTTCGCATGAACGCTTGAAACGACGGATAGCTACGTCTACTGGTTCGCCTTCTTTCAACTTAACTTGTGGCATGTAAAATCCTCTAAGATTATGGATAAGATCTAATGCACGATTGCACTAGATCGCAAGTGAAGGTCAGTATTTTACTCATTTACAACTCAGATCACAAGTCTATAATAGCGCTGATATTATTTTTGATCATTGTAAAGGCAGTTTAATGATTGTTTTGGGCTTAGAAACTTCGTGTGATGAAACTGGGTTAGCACTCTATGATAGCGAGCTCGGCTTACGTGGACAGGTTTTGTATAGCCAAATCAAACTGCATGCAGAATATGGCGGTGTCGTTCCTGAATTGGCTTCACGTGATCATGTTCGTAAGATGATTCCTCTAATTAATCAATTGCTTGAGCAGAGTGGTGTTAAAAAGCAAGAGATTGATGCTGTTGCCTATACCCGTGGTCCAGGATTGATGGGTGCACTGATGACTGGGGCTTTATTTGGTCGCAGTTTGGCGTTTGCATTTAATAAACCTGCGATCGGTGTGCATCATATGGAAGGCCATATGCTTGCGCCATTGCTTTCGGAAACGCCACCGGAATTTCCATTTGTGGCTTTATTGGTTTCGGGTGGACACACTCAACTCATGGCAGCCTATGGCATCGGTCAATACGAATTGCTCGGCGAGTCAATTGATGATGCAGCAGGTGAAGCTTTCGATAAAGTCGCAAAAATGATGAAACTGCCTTATCCAGGTGGGCCGAATATTGCGAAATTGGCGTTACAGGGTGATGCCAAGGCATTTGAATTCCCACGGCCAATATTACATCAAGGTTTAGATTTTTCTTTTAGCGGTCTTAAAACCGCAGTTTCTGTACAATTGAAAAAGCTCGGTGAAGAGAATCGTGATGCTGATATTGCTGCCTCTTTTCAGGAAGCAATTGTCGATACACTCGCTAAAAAATCGGTGAAAGCTTTAAAGCAAACAGGTTTAAAACGTTTGGTGATTGCAGGTGGTGTGAGCGCCAATCTAAGATTACGTGAGCAATTGGAAACATCACTTAAAAAAATCAAAGCTCAAGTCTATTATGCCGAGCCTGCATTGTGTACCGATAATGGCGCCATGATTGCCTTTGCCGGATACCAACGTTTAAAAGCTGGGCAACATGATGGTTTGGCGGTGACGACGACACCAAGATGGCCAATGACTGAGTTACAACCGACCTAAAATACAATTCATCTTTCTATTGCTTGTTAGGCAGTGGGTAAATCTAGGTGGTTCTTATATTTACCTGACCATTCTTCTATTTAAAAAATTGAATCATTCATTTTATGCATAGCGAACGCGTACTGCCTACGCTATTGTATTTGAAGTATTGGATAAATTATTTTTTGATGAGCTAAAACTCATTGTGGAGTACAAAAGTTGAAAATTTCTTATATTTTTACATGTGGCCGATTAGAGTCTTTATTTAAGATTCTCTGTCTCACTCAACAAGGTGAGAAAAAGGTCGAGTCAAAAGAAAAGGTCGTTGAACAATATAGAAAAGACATCGCTTTAGGACGTCCTTTTGAAGAAACTGAACTTTATCAAATCATTGAGCAAAGTGAAGAAAAGATTGTTATTAACCGCTTGAGTAATATTCTGCGTGAAAAACCTACTCAGCAGAAGGGTAGCTTTGATGCGGACGAATATAAGACTGGCGCATGGTCTGAGTTTAGTGATTATAAGCTGGCGGTTCGATTCTCAAATGCGAAAACCGAGTTAAGTGAAAAGCACTTTGCGAAAACGGGTGAATACATGACCAGTCGTGGTATTGCAAAATTGACAGGTTTTAATCCAAGCAATATTAAGAATATGCTGCATCATAAAAGAAGTGTGGTGAGAAAAATGCTCACAACCTTAGAGAAGTTAGCAAAAGAGTATTAATATTTAAGCTGTATTTTTGATGCAGAGAAAATTTATTTTCTGCATCAATTCTGAAATAATACAATTTCAAGACTTTTAATCTTTAAACGCATTTTGATTTTCGACATCAATATATTCAAGATAACCACGACCTTGAACTTTTTGGTTTTGATATTCACCCGTGAAAGTGTATGCACTTGCATAACCGATCCCATGACCATAGCGGTATGGGCTGTCGACTTCAGCGATAATTTCTAGCAGTTTCTGATTAGCATTATCCTTCACAGACCATGAAAACAATTGCGGTAAACGCATTTTTTACTTCATCTTGTTTCCTACGTTCTTTCCATACTGAAAAGCTAGGTTATGAAAAACAATTGCCTTTGCTAAGCGGAAATAAGGACAAAGCCAAAGCTTTTTAGGGCAATCTCCTTAATCCTTGTTAGACAATTTTTCAAGGTTTTGCGAGCCAATCCAGTGTTTAGAGAACTGGTAAGCTGCACGCCCTGAACGCTGCCCACGAGCTTGGCACCATTTCAAACTTTCAGCACGAACAATGTCGTTATATTCCAAATTTGCTTGAACAATATAATGCTCGACAATTTCTAAATACAGTTGTTGATCCATTGGGTAGAAGGAAAGCCACATGCCAAAACGATCAGACAGTGAAATTTTTTCCTCAATCGCTTCCTGTGGATGTAACTCGGTATATTGAGGAACATCCACTTTACGCACAGGCGTATTTTCATGCATAAATTCAGGTAGTAAATGACGGCGGTTACTGGTTGCATAAATAATAAAATTACTTGAACCCGATTGAAGTGAGCCATCCAAGACACTTTTTAAACTACGATAATTTTCATCTTCTGCGTTAAACGCAAGATCGTCACAATAAACAATAAATTTTTCAGGGCGATGTTCTATTAATTTTTGGATTTTAGGTAAATCAGAAAGATCATCTCGTTCAATTTCAATTAAACGCAAACCTTGTGCTGAATACTCTGTAAGCAAGGCGCGAACAATCGATGATTTCCCTGTACCACGTGAACCTGTGAGTAAAACATCATTGGCAGGTAAGCCATTGAGAAACTGTAAAGTATTTTGAATAATCTTGGCTTTCTGGCGTTCAATTCCTTTTAGATCTTCTAAATACAATTTTTTAGGTTGTTGAATTGCAACTAGTTGTTGATTTTCCCATCGAAAAGCAATCGCAGAAAAATCTGTTGGCTGTTTAGGTGCAGGGAGAACTTGTTGTAACTGTGTCAAAACACTAGATAAAGATTGAAGAATAGATTCGGGTAAATCAAGAATAGCCATAAACACAAACCAAACTCAGTGATTAATGATTAGGGATACTATCATTGCTATAGCTGAAATGAAGAAAATATCATTAAAAATATTGCAAATGGTCAATTTTACCCTTGATTGTTGGTGCTGCTTTTTGCATTGTATAAGTGCGAGATGATAAGAATATAATGAAAAAATAGGAATGCTAATGTTCAATAGAGCTCAAGAAAAAAGAAATACATATCAATTGCATAGAATCGATATGTTAAAAGAGAGCTTGCAACATGCGAGTTCTTATGCGGAATGGAAAGAAATTGCACTAAAATTGGACGAAGAAGCGGGGCATGAAGCATGGAAATATGACAATCAATCGCCTTACTTTGATGCAGAAATTTTGTCTAAACGATATAACTTATTAAAAAAATATCGAATGCAACATCGAACTTTAGATTTAATTTATGTTCTCCGTGAAGGCTTATCTTATGACTTCGCCAATATTGGTCATCCAATGTTATTTGCACAAACCTATATTGGTACGAAAAGAATTATCGAAAACTATGTTGAAGAAATGAGTGAATGTCTTCGCTATTTAGCTTCTAGTGAATGTATTACTTTTCAACTCAAAGAAAAAATTCAATTTTTTAAAGAATGTCAAAGAGCCTATGGACAACCTGCCCTTATGTTTTCTGGGGGTGCAACACTGGGTTTATTTCATACAGGTGTATGTAAGGCTTTGCTCGAACAAGATTTAATGCCTCGAGTCCTGTCTGGTTCAAGTGCAGGAGCGATCATGACGGGCATGTTGGGGGTATCCTCGGCTGATAAAATTCCAGAACTGCTCGAAGGCGAACATTTTTTTAGTGATGCTTTTCAATTCAGGAAAATTTCAGAGCTAATTCGAGGTCATGGTGGTATTGCTGATGTCATGTATTTGAAAAAATTCCTGATGCAAAATTTGGGTGATGTGACATTTGCAGAAGCCTATCAACAGTCAAAGCGACATATTAATATTGTAATTGCCCCGTATAACACGGCACAAAACGCACGGATTATGAATGCACTCACTGCGCCGAATGTTTTGGTGTGGAGTGCTATTTTAGCATCTTGTGCTGTACCTGTATTATTTCCGCCTGTGCACTTAACCAGTAAACGTTACGATGGTCAGCATACACCTTATTTGGCCAATACCAAGTGGGTGGATGGGAGTATGCGTAGTGATTTTCCACAAGAAAAAATGGCTCGTTTGTATAATATAAATTACACCATTGCCAGCCAAGTAAATCCGCATATCGTGCCATTTATGCAAAGTGATACTGAACGGTTTCGTCGCGATGTTCTAAACTGGCCTAAACGAATTATTCGGCATCAAGGTAAATCGCTTGCTCTGGAAGTTATGGATTTAACACGTAATTATATGGGCAGTTTTTTCCCGATTCGCCGTGTTTTAGATCATGGATATGGCATTTTAGGGCAGCGTTATTACGGCGATGTAAATATTATTGCGCGCTATGGTTTAAGACATTATAGCTATATGCTTAAAAATCCACGTCCGAAACTCTTTAAGGTTTTGCAGCAAGAGGGAGAGCGAGCGACATGGCCGAAGATTTCATCTATTGAAATTCATGCACGGATTGGAAAAACGATTGAGCATTGTTTAACATCACTGCGTAAGCAGCAAGAAAAGCAACAGAATGAGTTTTACTACGTTGATCTTTGATTCAAATATTCAACTGGATAATTTGAGTTTAAGTACTAAACCTGAAAGCTATGCTTTTGGGCGGCGTTTATATCGTTGCCAAATTGAGCAACAACAATATTGGCTTAAATTTCATTTAATCAATAGCCATGAGGTTTTAGAGCAAGCGTTTGAGCGAGAAGTAAGTTTCTATCAACAAAACTCTCAAGTTAGACAGAATTTTTTATTGCCCCATCAAATTATACCACTTTCTCATATTAAAAATGACGATGATCTTCCTCAGCGTGGGGTGGGGTTGCTTAGTGTTGCTACAAATGTATTTTTTAGCCCTATTCAGGCTATGGATAGCATCCAAGTCATTCGCTATAAAATTTTAACTGCGCTAAAAGCAATTGAGCGTATGCATCAATTAGGTTGGGTTCATGGCGATTTTAAAGCAGAGCATTTTCGATTATATGAAAACTCATGCAGGCTCATTGATTTTGAACAAAGTTATCAATTACAACCAATCCAAAATTTAACCGCAACTCCTCATTATATGGCACCTGAGCTTTTTCATGGGAAGCCAAAAACAATACAAACTGATTTATATGCTTTTGGCATCATTGTTTATGAGTGGTTATCCCAAAGCAAATTAACTGCAAAAAACTACCATGAATGGGCTGTCCTACATTGCCAGAAATTAGAAATTAAATTACCTGATGAATTGCGGTGTTTTTTGCCTTTATTAACAGGCTTATTGCAGAAACATCTAAAACAGCGATTTAGCTCAGCAATAGAGGCAAAAAATTGTTTGAATGCAATTGATTTGCTGTAAAAATAAACATAAATGTTTGATTTGAATATTATATGTGCATTTGGTAGAGTTTTTTGTCAGAAAGACTTGTCATAGCGAATGTTTCTCACTAATATGCATACCCATCGGGGGCGTGGCGAAATTGGTAGACGCACTGGATTTAGGTTCCAGCGCCGCAAGGTGTAAGAGTTCGAGTCTCTTCGCCCCCACCAAATTTAAAAAGCAAGAGTTTCTTGCTTTTTTTATGATTAAATCAGAAATGAATTGATCATAGAGTTATAGAGGATTGGTGTAATGGTAGCATGACGGTCTCCAAAACCGTTCGTCAAGGTTCGAGTCCTTGATCCTCTGCCAAATATCAAAAGGAACTTTAAATAAGTTCCTTTTTTTATTTCAAGAGTTTTTTCATTTGTATACGAAAAAAGCATTAGGGCTTGTTGAGAATTAACAAAGGGTACTGATTAATTTATAATAGTACTATGGATAGATACATACTTACTGATGCCCAATGGGCAAAAATGGAACCTTTTTGCCTAGGTAAAGTGACCGATCGAGGTCGTAGTGGAAAAGATAATCGATTATTTTTAGAAGCAGTCCTATGGATTGCCCGTACAGGCAGTCCATGGCGTGATCTACCTGCTCATTTTGGTAAATGGAATACCGTCTTTAAAAGATACCGTGATTGGGTGAAAGCTGGTGTATTTGAAACTATTTTTGCATCTGTAAATGAAGATGTTGATTTGGAATACGCCATGATTGATGGAACGATTGTTAAAGTTCATCGACATGGCCAAGGTGCAAAAGGGGGACTTTCAAACAGTCTATAGGTAAATCTCGAGGTGGAATGACCTGTAAAATTCTTGCCTTAGTGGATAGTCTAGGCAACCTCATTAAGTTTCGATTAATGCCTGGTCAATATCACGATTTAGTAGAAACCAAACCTTTAATCGAAGATGTTGATTTTCAGGCATTACTAGCGGATAAAGCATTTGATGCAGATTGGCTCATCCAAGAACTCAATGAACGTAAAGTGAAAGTGGTGATCCCACCTAAATCTAATCGAAAAGTAATGAGAGCATTTGATACGATTATGTATAAATGGCGTCATCTCATTGAAAACTATTTCTGTAAGTTAAAAGAATTTAAACGTATAGCGATGCGTAGTTGTAAAACAGATACGAGTTTTGAAGCCATGATTCAATTGTGCGCGAGTTTAATTAACTCTCGGTAATTCTCAACAGACCCTAGCTTTCAGATGCATAGTTTTTTTATAAAAAAGGCTTGTCAGCAAGAAAGTTTATCACTAATATACACATCCATCGGGGGCGTGGCGAAATTGGTAGACGCACTGGATTTAGGTTCCAGCGCCGCAAGGTGTAAGAGTTCGAGTCTCTTCGCCCCCACCAAATTTAAAAGTAAGTTTCTTACTTTTATGATTAAATCAGAAATGAATTGATCATGCAGTTATAGAGGATTGGTGTAATGGTAGCATGACGGTCTCCAAAACCGTTCGTCAAGGTTCGAGTCCTTGATCCTCTGCCAAATAAATAAAAAAGCCCTTGTATTTTCAAGGGTTTTTTTATTTTCTCAATTTGATGTTTGAGTAAAAGTATAGAAATATTTGCTCAAAGCATACATAGCCTGTTTTGACTTATATAAAAAGACTAGGGAACACATAGGTTTCCTAATCTTAAGTTGGTGATTTTATATATTGATCGATTATGGTGTTGCTAATACAGTTGCCAAGAGTGGTAAATTTTGCCCTGTAGCAGCAGCTTAGGACTTACGCATAAAAGTAAAAAATTAATGCACTATAGCCCAGAAAATAGCATCACAATCTCAGGCTTTCTGAGTTGTTCTCGCATATAAGAACTGAGTAAGCCTTGCTTTAACTGATAAATCGTCGTTTTCCATTTTCTCCCTAAGGCGATCAAACGATGCCACACCAATATACACAGGCTATATGATTTCGTTGACTTTGACCCTTGCGACACTGGCAACGTTCTATACCTGTCGTTTGTTTTAACTCCCGATGCACCTGCTCAATACGCCAGCCAACTGCACAGATTGTTTTGATCTCATCAAGTGTACGAGTCGTTGTTGCATTCGTCACAATATAATCTGTACGTTCGGTAGAGAACGGTAAACAGTAAACCTGTAATGAATGACCTTTGGGAAAACCGCGTAAATGGACGCTATAGAGTCTGTAAATAAAACTGTGTAAACGCTTAAACTAAGCCCTGACGCTGTTGGGGTTAACTAAGGTGTTTATTATGAAAGATGAAGCAATGTTGGCATTAGCAAAAGAGCTTGCTAAAAATCTAAAAACTGAAGCTGACCTCAATGATTTTAGTCGAGCGTTAAAAAACTCACTGTTGAGACTGTTCTTAATGCCGAGCTTACTGAACATTTAGGGTATGAAAAAAATAGCTTTCGCACTAACAAAAATGCACGTAATGGCTATACCACAAAGGGTTTATTAACCGATGATGGTGAGTTTAATCTCGATACACCTAGAGATCGTGATGGTACATTTGAGCCACAGTTGATTAAGAAAAAACCAGACTCGTATCACGCAAATGGACAGTCAAATTTTATCGCTATATGCCAAAGGAATGACCACACGAGATATCGTTGCCACATTCAAAGAAATGTACGATGCAGATGTATCACCAATGCTCATTTCCAGAGTTACAGATGCGGTCAAAGAGCAAGTAATCGAATGGCAAAACCGCCATTTAGATGCTCTATATCCCTTGCGCAGCAGTGCTGCTCATTATATGGATTGTATCGTCGTTAAGGTACGTCAGGGCAGTTTAGTTATAAACAAGGCCGTATACCTCGCATTAGGCGTCAATACTGATGGACAGAAAGACCTATTAGGCATGTGGATGTCAGAAAACGAAGGTGCTAAATTTTGGTTATCTGTCCTGACCGAACTTAAAAATCGTGGTTTAAAGGATATTCTGATTGCCTGTGTAGATGGCTTAAAAGGCTTTCCTGATGCGATTAATACGGTCTATCCTGATACCCATATCCAGTTGTGTATCATCCACATGGTACGCAATAATCTCAAATATGTGAGTTGGAAAGACTATAAGGCTGTAACTGCCGATTTAAAGAGGATTTATCAATCTGTTACGGAAGATGCAGCGTTACAGGCTTTAGATGAATTTGGGCAAAAGTGGGATGACAAATACCCTCAAATCAGCAAGTCATGGTTATCCAACTGGTCGAATTTAAACACGTTTTTTGCTTACCCAATGGATGTTCGTAAAGCAATTTATACGATAAATGCAATTGAGTCACTGAACAGTGTTATCCGTCATGTGACGAAGAAAAGAAAAATCTTCCCAACGGATGATTCAGTGAGAAAAGTGGTATATTTAGCGATTATGGCACCAAGCAAAAAATGGGTAATGCCTACCCAAAATTGGAAAGCTGCTATGAATCGTTTTAGCATAATGTTTGTAGAGCGCGTAACGAGATATTTTTAAATCTGCATTTACACAGAATTATTTACAGGCTCATAAAAAAAGCAAAGCCGAAGCTTTGCTTTTTTATCGAATACTATTTAGATTTTGCTGATCAAATCATTAATTTGTTTTGCTTGTTCAGCAGCATTACCTGTGTAAGTTGCAGGTGTTAATTCAGCTAAGCGCGCACGTTCGTCAGCAGGAACTTGTAATAATTCATCACCATTTACGAAGTTCACCATCATTTCACGTGTCATTGCTTGACCGCGAGTCAATGCTTTTAATTTTTCGTATGGCTTTTCAACGTTATAACGACGCATAACGGTTTGGATTGGCTCTGCAAGAACTTCTTGTGCTTGGTCTAAATCTTCATTTAAACGGTTCGCATTCAATTCAAGTTTACCAATACCTTTTAAGCAAGCATCAAAAGCAATCAAGCTTTGTGCAAAACCAACACCCATGTTACGAAGAACAGTTGAGTCAGTTAAGTCACGCTGCCAGCGAGAAACAGGAAGTTTTTCACCAAGATGACCCAATACCGCATTTGCGATACCTAAGTTACCTTCAGAATTTTCGAAGTCAATTGGGTTTACTTTATGAGGCATTGTTGAAGAACCAACTTCACCGTCTTTTAATTTTTGCTTGAAGTAACCCAGAGAGATATAGCCCCAAACATCACGGTTAAAGTCAATCAAGATCGTGTTGTAACGACGTAGAGCATCAAACAACTCAGCCATATAATCATGTGGCTCAATCTGCGTGGTGTATGGGTTGAAGCTTAAACCTAAAGATTCTACAAATGCTTGAGCATGTGCAGCCCAGTCAATTTCTGGGTAAGCAGATAGGTGAGCATTGTAGTTACCGACAGCACCATTGATTTTGCCAAGTAATTCGACATTTTCAAATTGCTTGATTTGGCGCGCTAAACGATAAGCAACGTTTGCCATCTCTTTACCCAATGTAGTCGGGCTTGCAGTTTGACCATGTGTACGAGACAACATTGGTTGTTCAGCATGTGTGATTGCCAAAGCAGAAATCGTATTGAGGATTTGTTTCATGCTTGAAACTAAAACTTCACGACCATTTTTAAGCATTAATGCATGAGACAGGTTGTTGATGTCTTCAGAGGTACATGCAAAGTGAATAAATTCGCCCGCATTTTGTAGCTCATCAATATTCGCAATTTTTTCTTTAAGGAAATATTCAACCGCTTTTACATCATGGTTCGTCGTACGTTCAATTTCTTTAATACGATTCGCATCTTCTTCAGAAAAATTGGTTACGATCGCATCTAATGCTGCATTTGTTTCAGCAGAAAAAGCAGGAACTTCAATAATTTCTGCACGATTTGCAAGTGCTTGTAACCAACGCACTTCAACCGTAACACGAGCGTGGATTAAACCAAACTCAGACAAAAAAGGGCGTAACGCATCGCATTTGCTTGCATAACGTCCATCAAGTGGTGAGAGTGCGGTTAAAGCATTCATACAGATTCCTTAATTTTGGAATAAACATAAAAATAAATTCGTCTTAGCATCGGTTTATACCACCTGATACTGTAAACGAGCGAGAGCTTGAATATCTTGTAATAACTTACGTTTAGTAAAAATCATACTCCAAGAGCTACCACCGAGTTGCTTCCATAAATGTGCAAGTTGTAAGCCAGTAAATAAACATGCACGAATACGGTTGGTATGATTGATGTCTTTAAATGCTTCGGCATTACCGCGAACTAAAATACGAGGATTGATTTGTCCTGCTGTTTCCACATAAGTTTGTGCAAGGTTGGCGATAATACTTGGATGCAAATAGTTGTTATCGAAAAATGAAAGCTGTTTTAATATTTTTTGCTGAGCTGCTTCGATAATTTTGACGTATTCAGGATTGCTATACACTTTCTTTTCTAATTGCAATAACGCCATTGCATAAGACATTGGGAGTTTAGCAGTCGACATTTTCGGAATACGAGATTTAGGCGCAGTATTAAAAGGTTGCGTTATACAACCTTCTAATGTTTTTAAACCAAGAGAGATATCTGCAAGTTGATTAAAAAAATCTAAAGTTTGAGTGGCATTATTGGTGGCTGGGCGAATATTAAGACTGGCTTTAATCAGTAGTTCAAAATAAAAATTACCGCTATCGCCAATACTTTGCTGACCCGCCATTGCAGTCATATGTGTGAGCTGAGTTGCTTGAAACACAGCAGCCAATGCCAAAGCACGATTTTGTCGAACATTCAACGCTTGGGCGTGCTGAAAGGGTAACTCCACCATGCTTCGCTTCCAATTTCCTTAAATAAAATCTGGTTCAGGTGCATTGGTATGGTGAATCACACCACCACCTAAGCACACTTTTCCGGAGTAGAACACCACGCTTTGTCCAGGAGTTACAGCTCTTTGTGGTTCATCAAACTCAACTCGAATACCATTTTCAGTTTGCTCATCACGATAAATTGTACACGCTTGATCAGGCTGGCGATAACGGGTTTTTGCCGTGCATCGGAATCCTGTACTTGGGATGTCCTGTTCGCCTGCAACCCAATCAATTGACTCACTCCAAAGCTGCGTACTTTGCATCAATGGATGTTCATGTCCTTGACCAATCACTAAGCGATTATTGGCAATATCTTTATGTAATACGAACCATGCACCTTCTTGTACACCTTTCATACCACCGATACCAATACCACCGCGTTGACCGAGCGTATAGTACATCAAGCCATGATGTTCACCAACTTCTTTACCTGACTCTAAAACAATTTTTCCAGCTTGTGCAGGTAAGTATTGTTTCAAGAAATCGGTAAAACGACGTTCACCAATAAAGCAGATACCCGTCGAGTCTTTTTTCTTGGCAGTTGCCAGATCTAACTCTTCTGCAATGCGACGAACTTCGGGTTTCTCAATTTCGCCCACAGGGAATAGGGTCTTGTTAATTTCACGACCATGTACCGCATGTAAGAAATAAGTCTGGTCTTTATTATTATCGACACCACGCAGTAATGGGGCATAGGTTTCGCCACGTGAATTCTGCATGCTTACACCACGACGGGCATAGTGACCTGTTGCAATAAAGTCTGCACCCAAAGTCATCGCATGATCGAGGAAGGCACGGAATTTAATTTCTTTATTGCACAAGATATCTGGGTTTGGTGTGCGACCTGCAGCATATTCAGCCAAGAAGTGTTCAAACACGCGATCCCAATATTCCATGGCAAAGTTCGCAGTGTGCAGCTTGATACCAATTTTATCTGCAACGGCTTGCGCATCAGCTAAGTCTTCAAGTGCTGTGCAGTATTCCGTACCATCATCTTCCTCCCAGTTTTTCATGAAAAGGCCTTCAACTTGATATCCTTGTTGAAGTAATAATGCGGCAGAAACAGAGGAGTCTACACCACCAGACATACCGACGATGACACGTTGTTGCATCTAATTAAGCGTCCAAATGAGAAGTTAATGAGGGAGAGAAAGGGTGCTCATAAATGAGCGATAAGGGATATTTTTTGCCAGCAAGGGCATCTTCAATTACTTTTAAAACCAATGGGCTTCTAGCACGTGCTGATTCTTGTAGCTCATCTAAGTTCATCCATACTGTACCAACAATACCTGTATCCAGTTGAGCATTTTCTTCAACTGAGGTGACATGTGCTAAAAAGCAAAAACGGTAATAGGTACGATCTGGAAACATCGGTGGAGTATAGGTATAAATACCGAGTAGATGATCAATTTCAACATGATGACCTGTTTCTTCTAAGGTCTCACGAATCGCTGCTTGAATAATGGTTTCATCGCATTCTACATGTCCCGCAGGTTGATTAAACATGGTATGTACAAAGCCTTCGCTGTGTTCTTCAACAAACAGAAAACGTCCGTCTTTTTCGACTACAGTAGCGACTGTGACATGCGGTGTCCAAGCGGTCATAGAAAGCACCATGATTTTAAAAAACGTATTCTACAAAATTTGAGAGTTTTTGGCTATGGTAGTGCTGATGGGGAATTATTGAATTAATCTAAATTTTTCATTTCATTAATAATTGTATCCAGCAACCAGAAATTTTCTTCAATTGAAATAGCCTTTTTGCTTAATTCATCTATATTCTTTCCTTCTAGTGTCCATAGAAAAGGATAAAATGAAAAGACCTGATTCCCAGTAAGTTCTTGAATATCAGTTTTCCAATTATTCCACCTTAAAGAGCCATAAAATTGATCGAGATCGCCATTTAAACACCAATTTAAGAAATCTGAATAACCAATCTCTAAATTTTCCCATCTTAAACAGTCGGGAGCAAGATAATAAATATCACCTAAGTTTTCTCCCAAACCACCACAATTTATCGAAAAATAACCACCCAGAATATCGTCGGCTATAAGTAAATAATCAGGTTGCTTATGTTGTTGGGTGATTGTTTTTCCAATATTCCATTCATGAATTCCACGATCTAACCTTTTGCTGCCAGAACCTAAAACTCTCAACCATCCATGATCAATGAGTAAACCACCAGTTTCATAAATCATAGCTCCCATTGAGGAGCGAGTCGTCACTTGGATTGAAAGTAATTCACTTTCTGCTCTGTTTATATTATTAGGTAGCATTTCAAATTGATTCTTAGCCGTTTCCAACCAGCTTTTAATGAGAATCCAACCTGATTCCTTAGTATCTATTAGTTCATTTAGTTGTTTCATTGTTCTTTGAGTTCGTTAGTGTGAATTGATTAAATGGATATAAATTTAATTATTCTTATAATTATCCTTCACTTTCACATAATGGCGTGCTGAATAAGGAAGGAATTCCATTTCTTTTTCAGTCAGTGCACGAACTTGTTGTACTGGACTACCAACATAGAGATAACCGCTTTTTAAAACTTTACGTGGCGGAACAAGACTGCCTGCACCAATCATGACATCATCTTCAATAATCACGTCATCTAAAACAACGGTATTAATCCCGATCAGGACACGATTACCAATGGTACAACCATGCAAAGTTACATGATGCCCAACCGTCACATCTTCTCCAATGACCAGCGGAGAACCATTTGGTTTAGCTTGATTTTTATGGCTGACGTGTAACATACAGTGGTCTTGTACATTACTATTTTTGCCAATCTGAATTGAATTGACATCACCACGGATTACGGCAAAGGGCCAAACAGAAACATTCTCTGCTAATTTGACATCACCGATGATGACAGACATGTCATCCACATAACAGCTTGAGTCAATATTAGGTTCTTGGTCGAGATAAGGGCGAATGTTCTTAGCCATGAGTATGATCAATATAAAATATAGATGAATTATAAAATAAAAAAGCATTCATGCCCAAGAGCATGAATGCTTAATATCAGCAATTCTAAAATTAGAATAAGTTACTAAAGAACATCTTGATATGGTCAATTAGACGAGCAAAGAAACTTGCTTCTTCAACAGGTTTTAATGCAACAAGTGGTTTCTCTGCAATGACTTTACCATCAAGGCTTGCAACTAATTTACCCACAACTTGACCTTTGGCTAAAGGCGCATTCAATTTAGGTTGAACTACAAGTTGAGTTTTGATTTTGTCCGCTTGACCTTTAGGCATGGTTACGTTGAAGTTTTCAGCAAGACCAATTTGAACATTATCTTCTTTACCAAACCATACTTTTGCTTTAGCAAGCACTTGGTTAGCAGGTTGTACATTTGCAGTCTCGAAGTTTGCAAAACCCCATGCTAATAATGTCCGAGTCTGTCCAGCACGTTCGTTCATGCTTGGTGTGCCAAAGATGACTGAAATCAAACGCATTGGACCACGTTTACTTGATGTGGTTAAGCAGTAACCAGCCTCATCCGTATGACCCGTTTTCAAACCGTCAACGCTTGGGTCTGTATAAAGCAATGCATTACGGTTGCCTTGCTTAATACCATTAAACGTAAATTCTTTTTCTGAATAGATCGGGTAGTATTTAGAGCTATCTTTGATAATGTGTTGAGCAAGAACAGCCATATCTTTTGCTGTTGAGTAATGACCTTCAGCAGGCATCCCTGTTGAGTTGATGAAATGGGTGTTCACCATGCCAATCCGTTTGGCTTCCTGGTTCATCATATGGGCAAATGTACCTTCGTTGCCCGCAATGTGTTCGGCCATTGCTTTAGATGCATCATTGCCTGATTGAATAATAATACCACGTAACATTTCTAGGACAGTTGCTGTACCATTTAATGGTACATACATACATGATTCAGCACTGGTACCACGACACCATGCTGATTCATTCATACGGACTTGTTCGTTGTCTGTTAATTCACCCTTTAAAAGTTTTTGTTCTATGATGTAGCTTGTCATCATTTTGGTCATAGACGCGGGTGCGAGTTTTTCATTTTCGTTTTTTGCAGCAAGGATTTGTCCTGTCTCGTAATCCATTAATACATAGGATTTATTATTTAATTCTGGTGGAGACGGTAGGACAGTCGCTGCATATGAAAGGCTTGGCAAAAGTAATAATGCAGCAAGAGCGCTTTTTTGAGTCATTCTAGGTGTTCCAATATCTTGTGTGAAGCAGATGAGCCTAGCATTTTAGGACAAAGCAAAGCCGACTTCTACGGTAGAAGTCGGCTTTTTCATGCAGTATTGTAACTAATCAGTTACTTAGAATAATAATTCCGAACATCATCGCAAATTTGACGATTATCATCTTCAGATGCAGCCTTCGCATCTTTACGCGCTTCAGCAAGAGGAGCTTGGAACTCTTTGGTTTTAGCACGTTTATTGAGGATGTCTACAGCATTTGGTTCATTTGATAAGTATGATTTGACGAGGTTGTCATATGCTTTATTAAATTTTAGATCTTTGCCAATTAAATCTGGGCAGATTTCTGACAATACATAAATTGCAGCAAGTTCTTGAGGAGTCACGCCTTCAGATGTTGGTGTAACTTCAATTTTTTCAGGTTCAGATTTTTTTTCTGCGGCAAATACGGTTGTTGTGAAAAGACTGGAAGTAATGAGAAATGATAAACCTAGTGTTTTGAAAACATTTTTCTTCATAAGAACTCAAACTCAGAAACAAGACTTAAAGAATTTGAATAGCTTATATCATAAAAATATCAGTAGATTGTATGTTTGCTGTAGGAAATTAAATGGAAGCGTTTTCAAATCTTAAATTTGAAAACGCTTCCAAATTTTAATGGCATATTAGCCTTCAAAATTTAATACATCTTCACATACTGACTTTTGTTCAGCTTTTTCAACTTCTTTCGCTGCTTCACGAGCATCTTTCAATAAAGATTGGAATTCTCCATCTTTTTGTAGACTCTCAAGGGAAGCTGACTTATCAGAATAGGTGCTTAAATAAGAACCCACCATCTTTTTGATGTTTTCGTCAAATTTAGCATTTTTTCCAATTATGCTTGGGCACATTTCAATGAGGACTTGCGCATTGGCAATATCATCTTTGATGAGTGCGTCTGCTTCTTTAGTTGAAACCGTTGTGTTTGCAAAAATTGCGGGTGCTGTTAGAAGTGAAAAACTTACCCCTAAAACACGGATAAAAGTAGATAAATGTCTCATGGCGGCATAAATTTCTAATACTATGAAGTTACAAATATATATAATTCAGTGAATAATTCAATTGAAAAAACTACGTAGTAACATTTGAAGAGACAAGATCAAAGTGAATATTTTAATAGCAAATGATGATGGTGTTTTTGCACCAGGCTTACAGGCTCTAGCACAAGCGTTAAAGCCTTTAGGACGCGTTGTCGTGGTTGCACCTGAAAGTGAGCGGAGTGGTTATTCAAGTGCGTTGACATTAGATCGACCGTTACGACCCGTTCAGATTGCAGAGGATGTTTGGGCTGTGAATGGAACGCCCGCAGATTGTGTTTATTTATCAATGAATGGTCTATTCGATTTTGAATTTGATCTTGTTGTAAGTGGTATTAATAGTGGCGCAAACCTCGGCGATGATGTTCTATATTCAGGTACGGTTGGTGCTGCATTTGAAGGTCGCCTAATGAAACATCCTGCAATCGCAGTTTCATTAGCAGGTTCAAATGTACGTTCCTATGAACATCCTAAGCATTATGCGAAAGCTGCACAATGGGTTCATGATTTTATTGCGAATGGAATACCAATTTTGCCGCCCCGTCATATTTTTAATATTAATATCCCAGATGTTGAGCAAATTAAAGGGACACAAATCACCTATCAAGGTCGTAGAGCACAATCCAAACCAATTAGTAGCCATGTCGATCCACGTGGTCGCCAAGTCTATTGGATTGGTTTAGCCGGTGAGGCGGTTACAGAACCTCAATCCGCTTCAAGTCATATTCAGTCTGATTTCTTTGCTGTCGCGAATGGTTATGTCAGTATTACGCCGATTCAAATGGATGCAACTAATTATGCTGTACTCGATAATTTACATCTTCATGTAAATGGTTAGCAGTGGCTATGTTATAACTTTGTGAATATAGAAAGTGAGAACTCGTTTTTTCTCACTTTTTTGGTACTCTTAGGCGCAAATAAATTAAGGTTTTTTTCGATGAGGGCGAAGATGCATTTAAACCATGTCTCGATTTTTCTATCACGAAAAATGATTAAAACAATCGTGTTGTCTATGGCAGTAACAAGCATTGTCGTCGTTACAGGTTGTGCATCAAAACCACAAGCAAAAGGTGGTAATCGTTATGTACAGCAAGCACCCAATTATTACACAGTACGTTCAGGCGATACGCTGAGTGCAATTGCAAATCGTTATGGATTGAATTATTTAGATGTTGCTGCGCTGAATGATATTGCGCCGCCTTATCGTATTTATGTCAACCAATCATTACGTTTAAAAGGTTCTGTTGCAGAACGAACTACATCTACACAAGCAGTGGTACAAACCGCGCCGATTCAACGTCAAACGATTAACTTACCAACACAACAACCTGTTGTTCCTAAGACACAGCCTGTTATACCCAAAGCTGTTGTTCCAGCAAATCCTGTTACACCATCTTCAACGACGCTTGCTTCGAGTTTACGTTGGGTAAAACCATCAAATGGAGCGATCATTCAAAGTTTCAATTTGGCAAATAACGTCAAAGGAACACGTTACGGTGGTAATGAAGGTGATCCAATTTTTGCTGCTGCAAATGGGCAAGTGGTCTATGCTGCTGATGGTTTAAAAGAATATGGCAATCTAGTCTTGATTAAGCATATTGATGGTTATATTACGGCGTACGCGCATAACAGTAAGATGTTAGTCAAGAGTGGGGATAATGTGACTGCTGGTCAAAAAATTGCAGAAATGGGTTCTTCAGGTGCTTCACGTATCATGCTTGAGTTCCAAGTTCGTTTAGATGGCAAGCCTGTGAATCCAATGACAGTTTTACCAAACTAAAATAGCCGAATTAATAATCTTTCAATAAATTATTAATAATCGCTAGTTTAAGGGTAGACTTCTTTGTATACTTATTGAGATTGCTTTAATTAGAACAATAAGCATATTTTAATAAATTAAGAGAGAAGTCTATGCTAGATCAATTGCGTGCAATGGGGGTCTTTGCTTGCGTTGTTGAAAAAAGTTCTTTTAGTGGTGCAGCACGAGAATTAGGAATTACAACAAGTGCAGTCAGTCAACAAATTCGTTCTTTAGAACATGAAATGGATGTCACTTTACTTCATCGTTCTACTCGAAAACTCAGTCTTACAGAAGCAGGACAAGCATTTTTTCTCAGTTGCCAAGAAATGTTGGCTGCCGCTGAACGTGGCAAAATTCGTATCAATGAACTGCGCGACGATCTTGTTGGAGATTTACGTATTGCGACGACACCTGAATTAGGTGCCTTGCATGTCATTCCAGCACTATCTCATTGGATGTCAGCACATAAAGGTCTAGCGATTCATTTTGAAGCAGACCACCGTTATATTGATTTGATTGAAGAGCGGATTGATATCGCAATACGGATGAGCCTGCGTGTTGATGATCATCAGCTCACCGCAGTACCTTTAGCGAGAGTTGATCAGGTTCTTGTTGCATCGCCAAGTTATCTCAATCAAGCATCAACTATTACTCGCCCAGAAGATTTACGAAATCACGAATTATTACCTGTTACTTTGATGCACAATTATCAACATTTTGCCTTCCGTCATGGTTTGAGTGGTGAAATTGTCAATGTTGATATGAAAACACGCTTAGGCACAAACAATGTTTTTGTTGCTAAATCCTTGTGCCAGCAGGGGCATGGTATTGCACGTATTCTCTATATGGACATTCAAAAAGAACTGATTAATGGTTCTTTGGTTGAAGTTCTACCTGATTGGCAACTTCCTGCTTATACGCTTCATGCTTTAACTTCCAAGCGTGAACAATACCCAATGAAAGTGCATCGTTGTATTGATGCATTAAAACAATATTTCGCTCAATTACCTGGTGGACGATCTCTACTGGGTGTAGCCTAAGAAAAAGGCCATGTTTGTTTAAAAACATGGCCTTTTCATTTTATCTATTCTTCTTACGAAGTGATTTTAAGCTTTTAGCTTCAACAGTAGATTCTTCTGAAGATTTTGTCTCAGTTTCATCTTTTTTGGTCTTTTTTCGCTTTTTCTTTTTTTTAGGTTCATCATCTTCAACAGCTTCGCCGTCCTCAATTGCTTGCCAATACTCAAGTTGTTCCATAACCGCTGCATAGATTGAATTTTTACTATATCGACCTTTCTTATCTAATGTACCTACTGGGCGAGCCATTAGAATTTCTAAGGCTTGATCAATTGTTTCAATCGCATGGACATGGAACTGACCTGCTTGAACCGCTTCAATTACATCTTGACGTAGCATCAAATGTTGCATGTTTTGACGGGGAATAATGACGCCTTGTTTGCCTGTTAAGCCTTGAAGTTTACATGCATCGTAGAAACCTTCGATTTTTGCATTCACTCCACCAATTGGTTGTACTTGACCGAGTTGGTTCATAGAACCCGTAATCGCCCATGATTGGTCAATTGGAATTTGAGAAATGGCAGAAATTAAAGCTGAAAGTTCTGCAACAGTGGCACTATCGCCATCCACTTGTCCATAGCTTTGCTCAAACGCCAATGCTGCGGAGAAATGTAAGATTTGTTCACGACCAAAGTGTGCTTTTAAGAAGCTTGACATGAGCAACACGCCTTTGGCATGAAGCGAGCCGCCTAACTCGACACTGCGTTCAATATCTAAAATATCACCGCCGCCTTGATAAACGGATGCGGTGAGACGAGAGGGTAAACCGAACTCAACATCTGCATAGTGAATTACAGACAAGGCATTGATCTGACCGAGACGATGCCCTGAAGTTTCAATTAACTGCGTACCGCGAGAAAGGTCTTGCCAGTAAAGCTCTCGTAAATAGCCTAAGCGATATTGGCGATGATGCAAGGCCTGATTGACATGCTGATCTGTGACTATTTTGTCATCAGCTTTAAAGGCATGATGATGTGCTTCACGAATTAAATCACCGAGTGTAGAGGCATGTAGTGAGAGAGAGCTTTGATCTTCTGCTTGACGACTAGAGTCGGTGAGTAAAGCAGCGAGCGCTGAACGATCAAATGGAAGCAATTTATCGGCTTGAACATAGTCTGCAATCAATTGCATGTAGGCCTGTTCATTGCTGTTATTACGCTGCAAGGTATCCGTAAAATCTGCTCGAATTTTAAAGACACTGCCTAATTCTGGTTCAACCTCTAAAATTTCATAGTAAATTTCAGGTTCTGCCAGTAAAACAACTTTGATATCTAAAGGAACAGAAGCGGGTTCAATCGAAATGCTGCCCGTTAATGTTAGCATATGTTCTAACGAAGAAAGTTTGAGTTGGCCTGATTTCAATGCACGTTTTAAACCTTGCCATGCATAAGGCTGTTCAAGCAATTGCTCTGCTTCAAGCATTAAAAAGCCACCGTTGGCTTGATGCAAAGACCCTGGGCGAATTAAGGTAAAGTCGGTGGTAATCGTACCATTATGTGTAAGTTGCTCAACATGACCTAATAAATTGTAGTGCGTTGGAAAATCTTCGAAAATAACTGGAGCACCGCTATTTGGCTTATTGGCAATAATTACATTAGCTTGATAACGTGATGGAACACGATTAAATAAAGCAGGCGTAAAATCATCTTCTTCTTGTTCTAAAATCAGCTCAACATTATCAATAATATCTTCAGCATAATGTTTTAGATATAAGTCGAGACCTTTGACTTCTTTATTTTTATTTAAAATTGACTCCATACGTGGTGTAACCACTTGAGTGGCAATTTCACGGTTTAAAATTGATACTTGATCACGCGCATCGTCTTCTAAATCACCAAGATGTAACCCTAAACGCTCTAGTTTTTTCTCCATATAACGCATGTTGGATGTGATTTCAGCACGTTCTTTGCTGCTTAGCGCATCAAGATCATTTTTTGTTAATTCTTGATATTCATTCTCTATGAGCTGCATTGGAATAAACACGTGTTTGTCATCACGAGAGATCAACTTTAAATCGAGTTCTTGTCCTTCTTTAGTGAGTTCTATTAAAGCTTGCTGCTGGACATCACCTGTATCTTGACGAATGCGTTCAATACGGTTGTGATAAGTTTCCGCACTAAAACGGCGTTCCAATTGTTTTAGAATAATTTGCCATGCCTGCTGCAAGGCATTTTGAAATTTAGTGCCTTGCCCAGCAGGAAAGCGCAAGGCAATCGGTTGTCTTGGATTTTTGAAGTTATTGACATAAACCCAATCGTTTGGTGTAGGCATGGTTTTAGCGTGTTGCTGAAGCAACCGTTTAATCATGGTGCGTTTGCCAAGACCCGCTGTGCCAACTGCAAAAATGTTATAGCCAGAGTATGGTAAGGAAATACCAGCTTCTACTGAAGCACGTGCACGATCTTGCCCAAGAAAGTTATTGAGGGGTTTGATACGTTTAGTTGAACTCGGAATCTCAGCTAAATTTAGAATATGCGTGAGTTGTTCAGGGCTAAGTGCTGTTTTCTTAAGTGTCGTTTGAATATCCGTCTGCTCAAAGGCGCTTGGTAAAGAATTGATTTTCGCTGTAGTCGTGTTTGTTGGTGTTGAAGATAAAGTTGTTGCAGTCATTTGATCAAGTTTTTGGGTCACTATTGCTATCCAACAAAGAAACGAAAGTTAAGTAATTAAAGGTATACAGTTTTAGGTCTAAAGATCAAGCGAACTTGTGTTTTTTATCGACAAAACAAAACAATCGTTGCATAAAGCAACTTGCAAGCAAGAGCAAGAAACGATTGAATAGGCACATTCACGCATGTTCATGGAAAATAATAACCAATGACAACTCAAGCCACTGGGTGGGCATCCGCATTTAAAGCTTTTTTAGATCGCCGTGCACTGATTATGCTATTTCTTGGTTTCTCGGCAGGGATACCCATTTTATTGATTTTTTCTAGCTTGTCTTTATGGTTAGGTGAGGCAGGAATTGATAAAAGTGCTGTGACATTTTTTAGTTGGGCGGCATTAGGTTACTCTTTTAAATTCGTTTGGGCACCGTTGATTGATGAATTGCCTGTTCCATTGTTAACGAAAAGTTTAGGTCGCCGCCGTGCTTGGTTGTTGATTGCACAGTCTTTGATTATATGTGCAATTTGTATTATGGCATTTTCCGACCCAGCACTTGGACAAAGCTATTTAATTCAAATGGCAGTTGGTGCTGTTTTATTAGGATTCTCGGCAGCGACTCAAGATATTGTCATCGATGCTTATCGTATTGAACTTGCTGAAAGTGAGATGCAAACGGTTTTAGCTTCAACTTACAACGCAGGTTACCGGATCGGGATGATCGTTGCGGGTGCAGGGGCTTTATTTCTTGCTGCTTATTTAGGTACAGCCAAAGGCAATTATATCTATGAAGCATGGAAATATACTTATCTCACCATGGCAGCAGTCATGGTGGTTGGTATTATTACAACTTTATGCATTCGTGAACCTCAAGTAAATCGTGTTTATAAACATTATAAAACTACAGATTACTATCGTTTGGTCTTTGTATTTTTTATTGCTGTTGCAACTTTTGTTGTCAGTTATATTTACTCTGGGAATGTAACAGATGCTATCGCTAAAGCCGCAAATATTAAAGATACTGCTGCTTTATTTGGTTTAGAAGCACTGCGCTTTTTAACTGCTACAGCCACAGCTTTATTGGTTGGTTTGGGTTTAGTTAAAACTGGCGTCGTGAATCAACAAATGGCTAAAGAAACTTGGGTTGCCCCAATTTTAGATTTCTTTAAACGCTACGGTATTAAACTTGCCTTAGTTCTTTTACTGCTGATTGGTTTTTTCCGCATCTCAGACATCATTGCAGGAGTGATTTCCAATGTGTTCTATCAAGATCTAAATTTCAGTAAAGAACAAATTGCTGAGGCTGTGAAAATCTATGGTGTGATCTTTAGTTTAGTTGGTGGTTTTCTCGGTGGTTTGTTGGCGCAACGCATGAACATTATGAAACTCATGTTTGTGGGCGCAGTGTTGGCCAGTTCAACCAATTTAATTTTTATCGGCTTGGTCAAATCAGGTAAACCACTTGCTCCAGTTGAGGTTCAGGTCGGAAATAAACATTATCAAGTGCAAACCGATGATGTTGGATATTGGAAATTACAAGTACCGAATGACGTTTTAGCAAAAGCAAATTCGGTACAGGTAAGTACTCAGTACCAAAATCAGAGTGATACCAATGTAACTCTTGCAATACCATATTTAGTAAATGCCCAACACGCTCAGATTCAATTATTACCTATCGGTGGTGATGATCAATTAACAGAAAAAGAATTGAAGCAAAGTCTGGTCGTTAAAGGACAATTAGCAGGGCTTAAAATTGAAGATTTAAATCAGGATAAGCCTGTTATCCTTAAATTAGATAATCAAGAATTTGCTGCGAAAGTGGATGATAAAGGAATATTTACTGGTGCTGTAGATGGAAAGCTATTACAAGCATCTCCCACTAAAACGATTAAAGCTTTTGTTCATTTAAAAAATAATAGTGCAAGCCAGTTATTTGCAACAAGATCATACCGTATCAATACTGCATCACATGTTGAAACCACACTCGATGTCGATATTCAGCCAATTGCTGTGGTCGATCCAAGTCAGTCAGGCACAATAGAACTTTCTGGCAAAGTGATAAAAGGCTATAGCTCATTGTGGCTCTATTTTGCCATTATTGTAGATAATTTAGCTTCAGGTTTGGCAGGTGCTGCATTTATTGCCTTTTTATCTAGCTTAACCAGCGTATCATTTACCGCAGTTCAATATGCAATTTTCAGTTCATTAATGACTTTAACACCCAAATTATTGGGTGGTTATTCAGGAACGATTGTGAGTAATATTGGCTACCCAAATTTCTTTTTAATGACGACTTTAATTGGAATTCCAATTTTGATTCTTGTGGTTTGGGTTGCGAAACTATTGCGTGACCATGAAAACCGAACAACTCAACAGACAGGTGAATAACTATGCGCATGTTACATACGATGTTACGAGTAGGTAATTTAGAACAATCTTTAAAGTTCTACACTGAGGTACTTGGTATGAAATTACTACGCCAACGTGATTATGAAGAGGGGCGTTTTACCTTGGCTTTTGTGGGCTATGGTGATGAAGAAAACAATACTGTGCTTGAGCTGACTCATAACTGGGATACAGCTAGCTATGATTTAGGCAATGCCTATGGTCATATCGCCATTGGCGTAGATGATGCTTATAAAGCATGTGAAGAAATCAAAGCAGCTGGTGGAAAAGTAGTACGTGAGGCTGGCCCAATGAAAGGTGGAGTGACGGTGATCGCTTTTGTTGAAGATCCAGATGGCTATAAGGTTGAATTGATTCAACAGGATCAAAATGCACGTAATAATTAATTTCGTATCTTGATCTACAATTTCTAATTTAAAGCCATAGCTTTATTTATACAGCCCAGTATGATGTTTTGATCGAATGGTCAATAATCTCATGTTGGGCTGTATCGTTATTAGCGAACAGATTGGGAAAAGTTATGTTAAAGTTCTTGGCGCTAGATCGTTTCACAATATTATTGATAGCAATGGTAGTACTAGCGACTTTTTTCCCAGTTTCGGGACAGGTTGCGCATTACTTTAATATCCTAACGACAGTTGCGATTGCTATATTATTTTTTTTACATGGCGCCAAGTTGTCACGTGAAGCCGTTATACAGGGAATGCTGCATTGGAAAATGCATGCATTGGTTTTTGCTTTTACTTTTGTGATTTTTCCTGTAATTGGGCTTTTAGCTAAACCTGTTTTGGAGCCGCTTCTTGGGCAACAGTTGTACTGGGGCTTTTTATTTATGTGCTTCTTACCCTCAACAGTACAATCTTCAATTGCATTTACGTCGATTGCAAAAGGGAATGTTGCAGGGGCAGTTTGTAGTGCATCTTTCTCCAATATCATTGGGATGTTTATTACGCCAATCTTAGTGAGTTATTTTATCTTAGGCCAAAGCCAACATGGCTTTGATCCTACGCAATCGATTGTTCAAATTACCTTGTTACTATTGGTTCCCTTTGTTTTAGGTCAGTTACTTCGCCCTTATGTTTTTCCTTATATGATCAAATTACCAAGTTTAGTGAAAGCTTTCGATCAAGGATCAATCTTAATGGTAGTTTACGGTGCCTTTAGCAGTGCTGTAGTTGCAGGCTTATGGCATCAAATCAGTGGATTAGCTTTGCTGTATTTAGTACTTGCATGCTCAGTTTTGCTTACTATTGTAATGTTGCTTGCTTCGTATTTACCAAAATGGTTAGGGTTTAATCATGCAGATCAAGTTACTATTTTCTTTTGTAGCTCTAAAAAAACGCTAGCGAGTGGCGTGCCAATGGCGCAAATTCTGTTTATTGGTCAGCCTTTAGGTATGATTGTATTGCCGATTATGATTTTTCATCAAATCCAATTAATGGTCTGTGGTGTAATTGCGAATCGTTGGTCAAAATCAAAACAAGAATAGTTCGCAAATTTTGATTTATTGGCGTATAATCTTTGCCACTTGTTGGCTTTGCTCTGATCTAAGGGTCTCGGTGAGTCAAAAGAAATGGTCTGTTGTGGTATTGATCTGCGAGTGTTAACACTCTGCTTTCCTCATCTTGAGAGTGATCAATTGCGATAACAGCTTAAGCCTTTCTTACTAAATAGGAGCATCGACCATGCGCGCCGATATTCACCCTAAATACGAAAAATTAGTTGCTACTTGCTCATGCGGTAACGTAATCGAAACTCGTTCTGCACTTGGTAAAGAAACTCTTTATCTTGACGTATGTTCAGCTTGCCACCCATTCTATACTGGTAAACAAAAGAATGTGGATACTGGTGGTCGTATCGACAAATTCAAACAACGTTTCTCTGGTATGTCACGTTCTATCAAACGTTAATATCAAAAGGCATAAAAAAAACGGGCGATATGCCCGTTTTTTTATGCCTTTTGATATTCCCTCCTTTATCAAAGGAGGGTTAGGGGGATTTTCTATTGGTCTTGTACGTCAGTTAAACGATCAAGTTTCTTTTGGAAGTAGTTACCTTGCAAGAAGCGGGCTTCGACATTCCATGCATTCGCAAACAAACTCATGTCATTGAGTTCGGTGAGTAAAATCTCAACTTGCTTTTCAGCAATAAAATGAAGAATTTTCTCTTGCAGAATTGCCATTTCTTTTTCAGATACTAGCATCTTCGCTAATTTTCGATGGAGGCTTAAATACTGCGTATCGATCTGTTGAAGAATTGAGTCACTATAAAGAGAATCACCAAAGTTACGAATAGAGATTTCAGCGCCGTGTTGACGAAGTGATGCAATCAGAGATTGAGCCTGTGATAAATTTTGCTGAAGAGCTTGCTCTGAAAACTGCAGAATTAAAGGATGGGCTTGTTTGCTTCCAATAATTATCAATAATTTAGCGACCAATTCGGATAATTTTCTGTCATTCAATAAAATATGATGATTCAGATTAATAATTAATTTAGCTTTTGGATATTGGGTAATGAAGTTGTGTAATTGTTTACAAGCTTCTACTAATACCCAACGGTCTAACTGAGCCGATAATTCATGATCATCTTTTAGATCACTAAGATCCATCAAGTCTAACCATTGATTATTATGAATAATACCGCCAAATACTTCATAGGTATGAGTGAATTGATCTTGTTTATCATAAAGCTGCTGATATTTTAGATGTATATCACCCTTATCTAATTTGCTTCTGAGCTCTTCTAAAAGATTGACTTCCATCGACATTGAAATTTTATCAGTTGTCAGGCTAATATCACTGTCAATCGATGCATTTTTCAAAACTGGTAGTGCATGCGTAAATGCTTGAGAAATGATTTTCTCAAAATGAGCATCATCTAATATTTGTTGGTCTAGTTCTTGATAGCCCAGTTTTAAATGTAATGGGAAAGTGTGGTTTTCAGTGACCAATAACTGAGGTTTTTGTAAACCGTTCAAGCCTATAAGCAAAGAGTTTAAAACTGTTTTTGATTCAGCTTGAATAAGCCCAACATACAAAGCCGTTTCTATTTGATAAATTGGAACATTGACTTGTTCTTTAATGAAATTTGCAATATTTGAAAAATAAGCTTTAGTTCCACGCCAGTCAGTTTGAAAAACTTCGTTTGGACAATTATTCAGGCTAAATAAGATTAGCGCATTTGCATTGGCTGGGTGATTTGCTAAATTTCGATTAATTTGTTGCAGTGCTGAGATGATACCAGAGGCTTTTTCACTTTGTACTGAAGTAGTCGTGGCAGTTGCTGCTGAAACAACAGTTGATGATGATTCACATTCAATATTCAGTTGTATTTCATCATCATTACCAGAGGGTAAGAACTCAACATGTAAAAGATTATTCTTAACCATTGGATTTTGGGTGCGAATTTCAAAGCGTGCTTGTTCGAATAAGCCTTGGGAAATTCTTTTAAAGCGTAATTTAAACTGGCCTAAATCTTCAGGTTGTAAAATATCAAGTATTGGTAAGCCAATGACGTCGTCATCGCTGTCGAAACCAAATAGGTGAGCATATTCAGCATTCGCTTTGATATGAATACCTTCTTGTAGAATTGCAACTGCTTTATGTGTTTCAGCAACAAGTGATTGGGCTTGTGTTTGAGCTGCCTCTAATTCGGTAAGTAAACGGTGCTCTGCTTGTACTAAACGACTGAATGAAAGTGATCTAATAATACTGATATAAAATTCTTCTGGCGCCTTTAAGTTCACAACATCATAAATACCTTTATGAATGTAATTTTGATATAGCGCTGAATTATAGTCATCTGGCTCAAGCAGTAGAATGGGTAAACTTGGTTGTGCGGATGCATGAATAAGAGAAAGCGTTTGTTCGATTTTTAGATCGTAAGCACGTCCAAAAATTACAATATCCCAAGGCAAATTCAATTGTTTTTCAAAAGTTTTTAAATCATCAAGTAAAATAGCCTGTACTTGATGTTCTTGCTGCGCAAAAAGCTCTAAAACTTGATTATACCTTAATTGGTTATCATCAATAATGAGTAAGCGCGTTTCAGTTCGTTTCAACTTTTTAGAGAGTAAAGAATTTCTCACTTCAATGCTTCCCATAAATCTTGGTCATTTGTATCCATATTTTTTTGCGCAATAAATTTATTAAGAACGGGTTGTTCTTCTTCATTAAGTAGTTCAAAGTCGAATTGAACAAAACTTTGGGTAATTAGTTGTGCAGTCAACAGATACACTTTTACTTCCTCTTTCCCTAATCTCAAATGAACAGCTTGCTGTTCGCGAAAAATTTGCGAGCCTGGCAAAATTATTGTTGTTTTAGTTTCATCTAAATTTTGATTTTTTAAAATAAGCGCAGGGTGATAATTGCTAATATGACGATCTGCTTGTACGCGAACTGCACAAGGGAAAATTTCTTGTGCTAAAACCTCTAAGCCTAATTCTAAACTTTTTTCACTTGATTGCTTTAACCAACGAATTACACCGCCGCGCCAATGTCCATGAGAGGTTTCTTTTACAAGAATATATTCGCCAGTTCTTAGATTTTTTGGTGCTTCGGCTGACCATTTAATTCGATAACCATTAACACTAATATCTAAAATATCCGCTTGATAAATGGCTTTGTTTTCTCGGCTTAAACGCTGGATTGAGGATTCTTGATTGCCAGAAGAATCTTTTTTATCCCAAGTTGATAAAAATTTTGATTCGCTTTGTAGTCCATACCCGTGTTCTAAGAGTAATGTTTCACCGAAGTTTTTTGCTTTGGATAAATAGAAGTGGGCTGTTAAGAGTCCAAAACAAATATGTAGTTGAGCTGAATATTCATAGCGTTCATGGCGACGTTCCGCCGTAGATCCTAAAATAGTCTGAACGTGGAATTTTAGAGCGGGTGTGAGGTAAATTTTTTCATTCTTAGAAATATATTCAGCATTTTTATGTAATGTTGCTGTCACATGATCAAGTAAACCATTTGTACTAATAAAGATATTAGGATTAAATCCTGAACTTTGTTTTTTGTTGTATATTGGCGGATGATCTTTAGTTGTATCAACAACGTATTTAGTTAAATCAGTCTCTTTAGATAAGAGCTGTAGCATTTTGGCCCAGTCAAAACTGCATTGAAACAGGGCTTGAATTTCTGTTTGACGAATTTGATTGGTATTAAAAATATCCATCAAAATTAATTGAGCATAGGCCTGAGCAATATTATTCAGGCTATTTGGCTTAGTTTGTGCCTGTTCAATAGTCACATGATGATACTTATGTGTCACTGCTGCATCGTATAATTGATGTGCAATGAGCCACTGTCCTGCAACAGGTTCACTATATAACATGTGTTGTTGATAAAGAAGCTGCGTAAGTTGTTGCAATGCTTGGAAAGTTGCAAGTGTTCTAGCAGTATGTAAATTTTTCTTTTGGTTTAGTGCAAAAATAGAAAATTTTCGATTTTCCAATTGTTCGCTACTGCGGCGAACAATATTAATATAAATAGCCGCAAAATAGCAGCGTAACAGCATTGCCAGTTCAATGATGTGCTCATTACGATCTGAACTGATTACACCCTGATTAAAAAAATTTTTCTCTAGGCTACCTAAAATATTTTCAATCGTTGGGTGTAAGGTCTGAATGAGATCAAAACGTAATGTTTCTGAACAATCTAATTCACAAAGCTCTAATAAAGCTGCAAACAATGCTTTTGAAGTATCACCCAACTGCATAATTGAGAGGGTTGAAATCCATTCTGTTAAACTTTTTGCGTTTGCATCACAAAAACTGAGTTTATCCCGTCTTAAAACAGTGGGAATTTGAAAAATATCCGAAAATGCATTATTCATCATTGTAATCAATCTCAGAACGTTTGAACCCCAAAAAGCGGTGTTTTATTTTTTTCGCCCGCAATTTCCCTGACGAGTTTTGGAACTAAATATCCAGGTAAACTCGCTAATACATCACTGTATATATGATCTATCTCTGAAGATCTTAAGTCAAAATGTTGAGCACCTTTTACTTTATCCAATACATGTAAGTAATAGGGCATAACCCTCGCTTCAAATAGTCGATAACTTAGATGAGTTAAAGATGTTGCAGAGTCATTCACACCTTTAAGTAAAACTGCCTGATTTAACACAGTAATATGATGTAATGATAACTGTAATAACTTTGAACACGTGAAATCATCAAGTTCTGAAGCATGATTTGAGTGTATCACTACTACAATGCGTAGCCTACTGTTTTTTAAAATAGAAATAAGCTCTTCATCGATACGATTGGGAATAACAACTGGAACTCGTGAATGGATTCTCAATATTTTGAGTTGAGGTAAAGATTCTAATCGCTCTATCCAAAGTGCTATTTTTCGATTAGATAAAGTTAAAGGATCGCCCCCACTGAGAATGATTTCATTGATGGCAGGGTTGTCTTCAATATATTGTTTTATATTTAGCCAATCATCATTTTTAGGTAAATTTTCTTGATATGGAAAATGGCGGCGGAAACAATAACGGCAGTGAATTGCGCATGCACCTGTTAAGGTCAGTAAAAAGCGAGACTGGTATTTGTGTAAGACACCAGCCATTTGATTGGCTGCTTCCTCACCTAATGGGTCAGTAACAAATTCAAGATGTTCTTCAAGTTCAAGATGGTGTGGTAAAACCTGTAATAACAAAGGATCAAATGGATCCCCAATACGCATTTTTCCGACGAATGCACGTGGAACGCGTAATTTAAACTGTTCAGAGGCAAGTATTGCCCCTGATAATAATTGCTTGGTGGATAATTCAAGCAGATTTAACAACTCCAAAGGATCAGTAATTAGATCACTGAGTTGTGATTGCCAGTTTTTCTCTTGATGTAAATAGTTTATCATGCCATACGTTAAAATAGTGATAGCCTAAGCTGTGCGCGTAGTCTAGCACTAATAGATTTGAGTTTTAAGTTTGGAGTGAGCCTTTCATGGCCTATTATTCTACAAATGATTTTAAAGCAGGCCTCAAGGTTATGCTTGATGGCAACCCATGTTCAATCATGGAAAACGAATATGTAAAACCAGGTAAAGGTCAGGCGTTCAACCGTGTGAAACTGCGTAACCTGCGTTCTGGTAAGGTATTGGAAAAAACATTCAAATCAGGTGATTCTTTAGAAGCTGCTGATATCGTAGAAGTAGAAATGGAATACCTCTACAACGATGGCGAAATGTGGAACTTTATGGATCCAGTAACTTTTGAGCAAATCGCTGCTGATAAAACAGCAATGGGCGACGCTGCAAAATGGTTAAAAGATGATTCAAATGAAAAATGTACCATCATGCTCTTCAATGGCGTACCTTTAACAGTGAGTCCACCGAACTTTGTTGTGCTTAAAATTGTTGAGACTGACCCAGGTGTACGTGGTGATACTTCTGGCGGTGGCGGTAAGCCAGCGAAACTTGAAACAGGTGCAGTAGTACGTGTTCCATTATTCGTTCAGCAAGAAGAAAGTGTTCGTGTTGATACGCGTACAGGTGATTACCTAGAGCGCGCATAATCGTAAATGAGTAGTAATGCTACGTAAGTTATACGATTATCGAAGGGATGATTAAACAATCATCCCTTTTTTTATGCCAAAGTATTAGATAAATCATTTTTAATAACAGATAGACTTACAAAGATATTTCTTCTAAAGAAAACATAGGAAGGGAAATCCAAAACTACAGCTTATGTATTTGAGAGGTTCTGAATGGAGACAGTACAAGCAAAGTCGACGCTATCCTCAAAAATTCTGTGGAGTTTAGTTGCCATCATTGGTGCAATTTCATTTGGAATTTTGGCGGTAAGTCGTGGAGAGCATGTCAATGCAGTTTGGCTCGTTCTTGCCGCGGTTTGTGTTTATAGCATTGCATATCGGTTCTACAGTTTATTTATTGCAACAAAAGTCTTTGAATTAAATTCTAAACGCTTAACACCAGCACATCGTTTGAATGATGGTCTGGATTATGTGCCCACTAATAAATACGTTTTATTTGGACATCATTTCGCTGCTATCGCAGGTGCAGGGCCTTTGGTTGGGCCAATTCTTGCAGCGCAAATGGGTTACTTACCAGGAACCATTTGGCTTTTGGTCGGTGTGGTGATTGCAGGCGCGGTACAAGATTTTCTTGTGCTATTTATCTCAACTCGGCGTGATGGTCGGTCTTTGGGTGAAATGGCAAAACAGGAGTTAGGTACTTTCGCAGGTGTTATTGTGATGTTGGGTACGCTCGGTGTCATGATTATCATTCTTGCGGTACTTGCATTGGTTGTCGTAAAAGCTTTGGCGCATAGTCCGTGGGGGGTGTTCAGTATCGCAGCAACCATCCCAATTGCATTATTCATGGGCATATACATGCGTTATCTACGCCCAGGGAAAATTGCTGAGGTTTCGATCATTGGCTTTGTGCTAATGATGGCGGCGATTGTCTTTGGTGGTGATGTAGCAAAAGACCCTTACTGGGGGCAATTGTTCACCTTAACTGGAACTCAACTAACTTGGGCACTCATCATTTATGGCTTTATTGCGTCAGTATTGCCTGTGTGGTTACTGTTAGCGCCTCGTGACTATTTATCAACCTTCCTTAAAATTGGTGTAATTGCAGGTCTGGCGATTGGAATTATCTTTGCAATGCCTGAACTCAAAATGCCTGCGGTGACTCATTTTGTTGATGGTACAGGTCCTGTATTTGCAGGCAGTTTATTTCCTTTTCTATTTATTACCATTGCCTGTGGTGCGATTTCGGGTTTCCATGCGCTAGTTTCTTCAGGAACAACTCCAAAATTGGTCGATAACGAAGTCAATATTCGTATGATCGGTTATGGCGGCATGTTGATGGAGTCATTTGTCGGTATCATGGCAATGATCTGCGCAACCGTACTTGATCCAGGGATTTATTTTGCGATTAATGCACCAGCGGCAGTTCTGGGTACAACGGTAGATACTGCTGCGGAAGCGGTGCGTAATCTAGGTTTTATCGTTACACCTGAGATGCTGACTGTGCTTGCTCAGGAGGTTGGTGAAAGTTCAATCCTTTCTCGTACTGGTGGAGCGCCAACTTTTGCGATTGGTATGGCTCATATCATTTCGGAAATTTTCAATAGTCGTGCAATGATGGCATTTTGGTATCACTTTGCCATTTTATTTGAAGCATTATTTATTTTAACTGCAGTGGATGCGGGAACACGTGCTTGTCGCTTCATGGTGCAGGATACCGTTGGGATTGTTGTGCCTGCAGTAAAACAATCAGGTTCATTCTTTGGAAATTTGGTTGGGACGTCTGTGGCAGTTGCAGGTTGGGGCTTCTTCGTTTATCAAGGCGTAGTAGACCCTCTTGGTGGCATTAATTCTTTATGGCCATTATTTGGAATTGGAAATCAAATTCTCGCTTCAATGGCATTGATCTTGGGTACAGTTATTTTATTCAAGATGAAGAAAGAGAAGTATGTTTGGGTAACGATTGTTCCAACGATTTTCCTATTTATTACTTCTATGACGGCGGGTTGGCAAAAGATTTTCCACGAAAATCCGAAGATTGGTTTCCTTGCTCAAGCGAATCGTTTCTCTGATGCAATTGCACGTGGTGATGTACTTGCCCCTGCGAAGTCAGTTGCTGAGATGCAGACGATTGTGTTGTCGAATCAGATTAATGCAGTACTTTGTGGATTCTTTATGATTGTTGCAATTGTTATGATTATTGCATCAATCGGAATTATTCGTCGTGCTTTACAAAGCCCTGTCCCAACAGTAAATGAAGCACCTGCCGTATTTACTGAAACTGCAATGACAGCAGAAACAGTGAAGGGAGAGTCGTGATGGATTTTAAAATTGCTAGGCAAGGAAGTGCTGTGATTGTGAAGATCATTAAGTTTACGATCATGTCGCAAAAACACCTGATCTTTTCGCCCAAAAACTGGTCTCGTATTGCAACTTTATGGCAAAACTTGCAAAAAAGTTTTCGTTTGATGGTGGGTGTGCCTGATTATGAAAATTACGTAAAGCACATGCAAGCGCATCATCCAGATTTAACGCCAATGGATGCTAAGACTTTTTATCGTCATTGTATCGATGCGCGTTATCCATCATCGGGTGGGAATTTGAAAAAATGTCCTTGCTAGAAGTCATTTGATTTCTTTGAAAAAAAACTAAAACAGTGTATGTTGAATCATGCACTGTTTTAGTTTGAGGATTACGTTATGTGGGGCATGGAAAAAGCTTCTATTCAAGAAAAACAACAAAAAAATCAAGAAGTAGAGCAAAATATTAAAAATTTTACTCAGAAAATCGAACGTTTTTTGGTTGAAGTGAATCAACTTATTTTAGATAAACCACGACAAACTAAATTAGCGCTGACCTGTTTATTGGCAGGTGGCCATGTATTGTTTGAAGATTTACCAGGATTGGGTAAAACGACTCTAGCTAGTGCCTTAGCTCGTCTAGCAGGGCTGCATTTTCAGCGGATTCAATTTACCAATGACATGTTGGCGAGTGATGTCATTGGGATCAATATTTTTAATCAAAAAGAACATTTATTTGAGTTCAAGAAAGGTCCAATTTTTACTCAGATTTTATTGGCAGATGAGATCAATCGTTGTAGTCCAAAAACACAGAGTGCATTACTTGAAGCTATGGAAGAAGGTTCGGTCACTGTTGATGGAACACATTATGACTTACCGCAACCATTTTGGGTGCTGGCAACGCAGAATCCACTATTTCAAAGTGGAACTTATGCTTTGCCTGAGTCACAACTTGACCGTTTCTTGATGCGTTTATCGCTCAGTTATCCGTCTCGTCAAGCTGAAAAACTACTGTTACAACAAAGCTCACGTCAGGTTTTAATTCATCAATTAGAAGCGGTATTTACGCAAGTTGATATTTTGCAATTACGTGAATTAGCAAAACAGGTTTTTTTAAGTGATGCTGTACTCAATTATATTTTAGATTTGGCTGCTGAAACACGTAAACAACGGCATGGCTTATCAACACGTGGAGTTTTGGCATTAAAAGCTGCTGCACAAGCTTATGCACTGGTTGAAGGTCGCAGTTTTGTGACTACTGATGATGTGCAAACCATTTTTGTTGCCGTGGTTGCTCATCGTTTAAGTTTAGGCGAAATAGAGGTAAAACAAATTTTGCAATCGGTTGATGTCTTATAGTTGAGATTGGCTTATGCAAAGGATTCAGCAGTGGATTGCGAAACGCTTTCAGGTTAATGGGACTAAAACCCTGTTACAGAAAGATGTTTTGGTTTTTATTTATAAGCAGGGTTTTCTATATCTCATTCTGATTCTAATTACCTTTATTGCAGGGATTAACTATGCAAATAATTTGATTTTAGGTTTTTGTTTTCTAATCAGTGCAATTTTATGGATTAATTTTTATCTCACATTCAAGCAATTGCATGTTTTACAAATTGATCTGATTGCAGCTGAAGTTGGGCAAGTCGATCAGCCTTTCATTTTAAAACTTCGCTTTAATCAGCCATCGGTAATGACCCGATATTTACGTATTCAATGGCTGCAACAAGAACAATTAATTTATTTAGATCAGCAACAACAGACCTTCGAACTGGCTTTTTTTCCGAAGCAGCGTGGTTTATTTGAATTTGGTGCGATGAAAATTTATTCGACCTATCCTTTAGGTTTGGTGCGAGCGTGGACTTATTTATATCCAAAACAAAAAGTGTGGATTGCACCTAAAGCGCATGATTGGCAAAAAGAACATAAAAATCAACCAACCAATGCGAACGATAGTTTAGATGAATTTAAGGAGCTTAGGGCCTTTCAACAAGGCGATTCTTATCAAAATGTGGCATGGAAGCAAGTTGCTCGAGGACAGGGCTTTTTTATCAAAATGTTTGAGGCTCAAACAAATCATCAATATTTAGAAATTGATTATCAAAAAATCCCTGCACAAAGTCATGAGGAAAAATTAAGCTTTATGATGGGATTAATTGAGAAATGTGAACAACTTGGTCATGATTATGCATTGATACTGCCACATGCAAGATTAGAAAGTGGTCAGGGGCAGATGCAGCTTCTTCAAGCAAAACTTCTACTTGCACAGGCCTAAGATTATGACCAAACAAATCTATTTTTGCATTTTAGCTGTATTGGCATTTGTATTAATTGGGCAAGTGGCTTTTATTCCTGTGACATTGAGTGGGTTGTGGGGCGTTATTTGGCTTATATTGGTATGGCGATATAGCAAACAAAAAATTTCACCATTTCCACGCTTATTTTTAGTTTTTTTCTCTTTATTATCTTTGGGTCTTATTTATTTAAATTATCAAACTTTACTGGGAGTAGAAGCTGGAGTCGCATTTTTAAGTACGTGTTTATTTGCGAAAAGTTTGGAAGCCAAGAATACCCGTGATTTATTGATTGTATTTAACTTTGCCTTATTCGTCAGTGCCAGTTTATTGTTACATAGTCAGGCATTCTGGATGGCTGTCGTGGTTTTTTCAGCATTTGTGATATGTTTGATGGGGTTGTATCGGATTCAAACTGGTCTATTTAACCAGCATCAATTATTATCCAATCAGTTAAAAAATGATGTTAAACAAATTCTAAAGTTTGTCGGGATTGCGACACCGTTCTTTATTATATTATTTATTTTCTTTCCTCGGTTGCCACCTCTTTGGGCAATTCCTATTCAAAAGAATCAAGCCACTACTGGGATTAGTGATCGTATGTCTCCAGGAGACATTGCACAACTATCACAATCATCGGCTTTGGCTTTTCGTGTTGTTGCAGATATGAGACAACTACCAGATAGACAGGAGCTTTACTGGCGTGCTTTGGTTTTGGATGAGTATGATGGTACAACATGGACCAGTAGTTTTTATAATCAACAGATTAAAAGCGTAACTTCAAATTCTCAAGGAGTTGCCTATCAATACTTAGCTGCTGATGAACAGGCAAATTGGATCATGGGGTTGGAATATTCCATTCCACAAGAACGTTATTTACAACTGTATCAAGATGATAGTATACGCCCATCTAAACTTATTAAACGTAATCAACCTATCCAAATGTTTTGGTTGGGGCGTACATCAACATCTTCTACTTTGTTATCATCACGTCAAATTGAATTTAATACTCGATTTGATGAAGATCGCGATGAGAAAGCACAACAATTAGCCCATCAACTGTTTGAACAAAGTCAGCGACTGCCTGAAAAATATATAAAAACTGTGCTGAATTGGTATAGAAAGAATAACTTCGTTTATACGCTGACCCCAGGAATATTAAGTGGGGATCGTATAGATCAATTTTTATTTTCTAGTCGAAAAGGTTTTTGTGAACATTATGCTTCTAGTTTCGTGATGCTCATGCGCTATGCAGGGATCCCTGCCAGAGTTGTGACAGGTTATCAGGGGGGGCAGTTTGCATTAGATGGGGAAAGTTGGGAAGTTCGCCAACTTGATGCTCATGCATGGAGTGAAGTGTATTTAGATGGAAAATGGAAAAGGATCGATCCTACAGCAATTATTGCACCACAACGTATAGATTCAGGAATGCAGAATTATATGGCGGAGGATCAGAAAGTTTGGGGAGATGCACAGGCACAAGCATGGCGTTTACAACAGTTTAAATTTCTGAAAAACATGCGTGTTTGGAGTGACTATTTAGGTTATCAATGGCAGTCCAAAGTTGTGGGTTACGATGCAGTTAAACAAAAAAATTGGTTATCTAAGCTAGGCTTTAATTCAAGCTATAGCTATGTGCTGATCTTAATTATTGGTATTGCAGGAGTTTTAGTTGTATATGTTAGTTTTTATTGGTGGAGCCAAACACGTCAGCAAGAATTATATCAACGTGTCATTATTCAATTCCAAAAGCAATTGCCTAAACATTTGCATAAAAGATCAGAGGAAACATTTCAAGTTTGGATGCAGCGTTTATCAAGTGTAGATAGTGATCAAGAATCATTTCATCAAGTAGTTGTGTTATATCAAAAAATTGTGTTTTTAGAACAGAATACTCAGCAAAATATTCAAGAATTTAAGAAACTGCTTAAAGTCTGTGCGATCGCAATTAAACAATCTCAAAAAAACTTGTGAAGCTGATTAAAAATGAATATTATGCTCTCATTCTAGGTGTATAGCTCAGTTGGTTAGAGCGCTACGTTGACATCGTAGAGGTCTCCAGTTCGAGTCTGGATATACCTACCAAGATTTTAATAAAAAAGCCCTAAGTTTATAAAATTTAGGGCTTTTTTATTAATACCACAAATATTTGCTTAGAAGAATAACTCGGTAACTGGGTTGAATTGCAATTTAGAATGAGTTTCTTATACTTGAACAATTTTTATCAGATATTAGAATCTTGACTCAGCCTGATATTGGTGCTAATTTAATCAATAAGGAAGTCATATACTATTTGGGATTTAAGAGAAATCTTGCCTAAATGAACGAAGATATGATGACCTTAATACACAGCTAACAACGAACGAAACGATTCTGATTGTTTTTAAAAATGTTCAAGGTTGTAGAAAAGCCCGTTAATCGGGCTTTTTTAATGCCCATTATTTTTAAAGCAAATTTACGCTATAGTTTGTCATAAGGATTAGGATAGCGATAGGGAATTGTGATGCTGATATTTATGATTATAGTGATTGTTATTGGTTTGATTTTATTGTTCTTTTTTGCCAAGAAAACTGATTCTACACAAGATAATTTTGATTATAGCCAGCCATATTCATCAACAACCTCCTCATGTGATTCTTCTCAAAATAATGATTTCAGACGTTCTGATGAATGTAGCTCAAATGATGATTCGAGCTCAGACTCAAGTAGTTGTGATAGTAGCAGCAATAATGATTAGAAAAAGCTTGTACCCCATGAGGGGCAAGGGGTACAAGATAAACTGAGTTTAATTAAGGTAGATCAAACCAAATCATTTGGCTGTCTTGCAATGCAGTAATGGTTGCAGTTTCATCGAATACTAAAGCATCACCTGCTTTAACCAAATGATCGGCAATCATTACTTCACCTGAAATCACATGCACGTAGTTCACTTTTTTTCGTGCTGTAATTTCTAAATGTTGATCTTTTTCAATGACAGCAGTTTTCACTTCTGCATTTTGACGAATCGACATTGGCGCAGATGCATCACCAGCAATCAAGTGCCATTGGTTTGGATGGTCTTTTGGATTCAGCTGAATTTGCTGATAGGTTGGTTCGGCATCTTGCACATTCGGTTGAATCCAAATCTGTAATAGATGCACCGCTTTATCATGCTTATTCATTTCACTGTGGGTGACCCCAGTTCCAGCGCTCATCAATTGCCATTCACCCGCATTGATCTGACCTTCATTGCCCATACTGTCTTTATGGGAAATAGTGCCATCAAGTACACAGGTTAAGATTTCCATGTTGTCATGGGGATGAGTACCGAAACCATTATGCGCAGCAACTGTATCATCGTTAATCACGCGAAGGGCACTGACACCCATATATTTCGGGTTATACCAGCTACCAAATGAAAAGCTATGATAGGTGTCTAACCAGCCTGCTTTGACATGACCACGATTTTCACTACGATGTAGATAAGCATTCATCTTTCATCTCCCAATTATTATGTTTAGCTTAATGCTTATATTATTGATTCATAATGACTATAAATAGTCTTTAATTGCGACATATTGTTCTATAAATGAAATGATTGAGTATTTAACTTTTTATTTCAAATAATAAAAAAGGCTGAATCAAATATTCAGCCTTTTTAAGTGGGCAAATTAATTTACCCATCTTTTATTTTGATTTATTTTCTAGCTGTGGAATTGCAGAACCTTGGCCAACAGCAAGTAAACCTGTTTCAGTATAGATACCGAGTTTTGCACGGGTATCAGTAATGTCGAGGTTACGCATGGTTAACTGACCGATACGATCCATTGGCGTAAACATTGAATCACCTTTCTCCATGGTTAAACGCTCAGCTTCATAAGTGAGGTTCGGAGATTCAGTGTTCATAATGGTATAGTCATTACCACGACGTAACTCTAAAGTCACAGTACCTGTAATCGCTTTCGCCACCCAACGTTGTGCAGTTTCACGAAGCATTAATGCTTGAGAATCGAACCAACGACCTTGGTAAAGCAAACGACCTAAACGTAAACCGTTAATGCGGTATTGTTCAATCGTATCTTCGTTATGAATACCAGTCACTAAGCGCTCATAAGCGATATGTAATAAAGCCATACCTGGTGCTTCATAGATACCACGAGATTTCGCTTCAATGATTCGGTTTTCGATCTGGTCAGACATCCCCAAACCATGACGACCGCCGATACGGTTTGCTTCTAGAATGAATTCCACTGGATCTTCGATACGTTGGCCATTTAATGCAACAGGGAAGCCCTCTTCAAAGGTGATCGATACTTCTTCAGCATCAATTTTTACATCATCTTTCCAGAATGCAACGCCCATGATTGGCTCAACGATTTTAATACCAGCATTGAGATATTCTAAATCTTTGGCTTCATGCGTCGCACCCAACATATTTGAGTCAGTTGAGTAGGCTTTTTCTTTTGACATTTTATAGTCAAAGCCGTTGTCGATTAAGAATTGCGACATTTCGGCACGACCGCCTAACTCATCAATAAAGGTTTGGTCTAACCAAGGCTTATAGATTTTGAGGGCAGGGTTGGTCAATAAACCATAACGATAGAAACGTTCAATATCGTTACCTTTATAAGTAGAACCATCACCCCAGATGTTGACGTCGTCTTCTTTCATCGCCGTCACAAGCATTGTACCTGTCACTGCACGACCCAAAGGTGTGGTATTGAAATAAGGAACACCGCCAGTACTAATGTGGAATGCGCCACATTGAATTGCTGCAATACCTTCAAGCGCAAGTTGTAAACGACAATCGATTAATCGAGCTTTGACTGCGCCGTATTGTTCAGCTTTCTTTGGAATTGCATCATAGTCATCTTCATCAGGTTGACCCAAGTTTGCAGTATAAGCATAAGGCTCTGCGCCTTTTTGTTTCATCCACAATAAAGCTGCTGAAGTATCGAGACCACCAGAAAAGGCAATCCCAACTTTTTTGCCTACAGGTACGTGCTGCAAGATAGTTGCATTATCAGTCATTGCTTGTCCTAACTTTTATGAGTAAAGACCCCGAACAGGTAGTCTTGAGAATAAAAAATCGGAACTATTGTAACACTTTTCATTGAGCTTGTTTTCCTGAAAGAAAAACTAAGCAGAAAAATTATGTTCTAATACATTTGATTTTGGTTTTTTAGATTGGAAATCAAAATAGTTACATTACTTTTGACTTTAGGGTCAGCATTTTCTTGAAAAGAGTCATAAACACATATAAAAATTCAGTTAAAGTACTATGCAACAAGTTGCAAAGCCAATAAATACAGAAGGAATACCATGACTAGCTATGCAAATATTTTAAAGCCATTACATCTCGGATTTACGACCATTAAAAACCGTGTGGTCATGGGATCGATGCATTCAGGCTTGGAGGATCGTTTTTTTAATTATCCTAAACTTGCTGCTTATTTTGGTGAACGTGCCAAAGGTGGGGTCGGCTTAATCATCACGGGTGGGATTTCACCCAACCGTCAAGGCTGGTTATTACCTGCGGGTGGTACTATGAACAGTCTGGCAGATATTCCTCATCACCGTCTGGTCACACATGCTGTGCATAAGCATGGCGCAAAAATCCTGATGCAAATCCTGCATTCAGGTCGTTATGGTTATCATCCATTTTCGGTTTCTTCATCGCCAATTCAGGCGCCCATTAATCCTTTTAAACCACGTCAAATGTCGGATAGCCAGATTTTGGCCACCATTGAGGATTATGCCCGTTGTGCAAGCCTGGCAAAAAAGGCAGGCTATGATGGTGTGGAAATCATGGGTTCTGAGGGTTATTTGATCAATCAGTTCCTGAGCAACCATGTCAATAAGCGCACAGACCGTTGGGGTGGCGATATTGAAAACCGTATGCGTTTTCCCGTGGAAATCGTCAAGGCGATTCGTGCCAAAGTTGGTGAAAAATTCATTATTTGTTTCCGCCTGTCCATGCTTGATTTAGTGCATGATGGCAACACCATGCAGGAAGTGATCGTTATTGCCAAAGCATTGGAAAAAGCGGGAATCACACTTCTAAATACAGGAATTGGCTGGCATGAGGCGCGTATTCCAACTATTGTCACTTCAGTTCCACGAGCTGCATTTGTGGATTATACCGCCGAAGTTAAACAGCATGTTTCAGTACCAGTGATTGCGTCAAACCGTATCAATATGCCAGATGTTGCTGAAGAGATTGTTGCTTCAGGACAGGCGGATATGGTGCAAATGGCACGACCATTCCTCGCTGATCCATACTGGGTCAATAAAACTGCAACCAACCGTGTGGATGAAATTAATACCTGTATCGCTTGTAATCAGGCGTGTTTGGATCATGCCTTTAAAAATGAGCGTGTCTCTTGTTTAGTCAATCCACAGGCATGTTTTGAAACTGAACTGGTATATATCAAAACCAAGAAACCAAAACGTGTTGCGGTTGTGGGTGGTGGTGTTGCAGGCATGTCGGCTGCAACAGTGGCGGCAAGTCGTGGTCATGCCGTAACCTTGTTTGAAGCCAATAATGATGTGGGCGGTCAGTTTAATCTAGCGAAAGTTGTTCCTGGAAAAGAAGAATTTCATGAAACCATTCGTTATTTTAAAGTTCAACTCAAACAAACAGGTGTGGATGTTCGCTTAAATACTAAGGTCAATCGTGAACAGTTGGAACGTGAAGGCTTTGATGAAGTGGTGATTGCAACAGGCGTAGTGCCACGCGTCTTAAAAATTCAGGGTAGTGATGCACCACAAGTCTTGTCTTATGCAGAAGTACTAAAAGGCGCTAAGGTTGGACATAAGGTTGCTGTGATTGGTGCAGGTGGTATTGGTTTTGATGTGTCAGAGTTTTTACTAAAACCACCTCATCAACCACAGCCACAACCATTGGCAGAATGGCAACGCGAATGGGGCGTTGATCCAAACCCTAATTATATTTCTGAAGGCGGTGTACAACGTCCAGAAGTTGAAATGCCTGTACGTCAGATTTATTTATTGCAACGTAAAACAACGCCTTTGGGTATTGGTTTGGGTAAAACCTCAGGCTGGGTACATCGTGCACAATTGAAAAAGCATGCTGTTCGTATGCTTCGTGGTGTGCAATATAAGGCTGTAACTGACGAAGGCTTATGGGTTGAGCATAATGGCCATGACCAGTTATTGCGTGTGGATACCATTGTGGTGTGTGCAGGTCAGGAATCAGTAAAAGATTTAGTACCGCATGAGAATGAAACCACATTGGCAAAATATCATGTGATTGGTGGTGCAAAGTTAGCAGGTGAGCTGGATGCCAAGCGTGCAATCCGCGAAGGGGCAGAATTGGCCGCTAAACTCTAATAATTGATGAAACATTATGCATTTGAATACATTGCAGTTAAATTTCTCTTGAATAAAGAGGGCAAGCTTTGTATTCTTACGCACATGGAAGCGTGGCAGAGCGGTTTAATGCACCGGTCTTGAAAACCGACGAGGGTGTGAGTCCTCCGTGAGTTCGAATCTCACCGCTTCCGCCAAATTCAAGTTTCTGACACTGTTTAACACTATATAAGTTTATGATTTATAAAGTTAAAGTTGGAAATATACGATATAACAAGCCCTGACGCACTACGCCAATCGGTAGTTATAAAGTAGTAAAAAATGCAGTAAGATTATTTCTTACTGCATTTTTTATGTCTGAATTATGGCAACTCGTGGAATCAATAAGCTTAGTGCTTTACAAGTCAAAAAAGCCAAACCTGATCCTGACAAGATGTATAAGCTGTCAGACGGTGGAAATTTGTATTTGCGTATTGACCAAAGCGGTAGCAAGTACTGGATCTTCAATTACACACGTCCGTTCTTAGGTAAGCGTAATGATTTATCTTTAGGGACTTATCCAGAAGTTTCGTTAGATGACGCACGTACGATTCGTGATGAATATAAGAAACTCATCAAGCAGGGCATAGACCCAGCAATGGAGCGGATTGAAACCAAGTCTCAGAAACAGAAAGAAGCAGAAAATACCTTTCGTATTGTTGCTGAAGCATGGCTATATAAACGTGAACTTGAACAAAAGCAGGATGAGGAAACAGTCCGTCGTTTAAAGCACGATGTCTATCCTTACATTGGTGATTTAACCTTTCCACAGCTTACCTTAGAAATCCTTGAGATTAAGGTCTTTAAGCGCATCATTGAGCGTGGAGCCTTGTCAGTTGCCAAACGCCTTAAATCAGACCTGAACCAAATCTTTAAATCAGCGCGTAAAAAGAAGCTGATTCAATACAATCCTATTGAGGATATTGAATTGCCCAAACCACGGGGTGGGAACTTTGCAGCAGTAACAGAGGAGCAAGACCTAGCTCCGATGCTTAATAAAATTTGGAACTACTCCAAACTTTATACACGCTGTTTACTGACCACACAGGTGGCGTTAAAAATCTCTGTGCTGACATTTCAGCGACCAGGGGAGATACGCAAGCTGAAAAAAGAGTATTTCTATCGTGAGGAGAGATGCTTTAAATTTACAGCCAGTAAAACCAGGCAGCTTCATATTGTGCCATTGTCAGATCAAGCCTTTGACTTGATTGAGTCAATTATTGATCTGCATCCATACAGCGAATATATTTTCGTGGGTCGGGATGGTAAAACCTGTATTTCTGACAATACTATCAATTCAGCCTTGAAACGTTTGGGCTATGGTGGTGAGCAGACAGCACATGGCTTTAGGGCAACAGCACGTACCATGCTAGATGAAATCTTGGAACAACGAGTTGATTTTATTGAGCATCAATTAGCCCATAAGGTCAAAGACAATAATGGTACAGCTTACAACCGAACCAAATTCCTAAATAAACGCCAACAGATGATGCAGGAATGGGCTGATTATTTGGAATCTTTACTCGAACTGCAATTTTAATGACATCGAAAAACAGCTAAAGATAAATAGACCATTTTATCTCGATCATTGGACTATATCAAAGAGTTCTTGGCAGCTTGGCAAAGGCTAGGCTTTCTCATAGTGGTCGTTATGACATGAGTAAGCTTAAAACTGATTGTGGCCAATGGTGACCTTTTAGGCTGATTTTAAAGCTTGTTTTATATCTGATGTTTAATTTGTGTTATATTGGAATGCAAAAGTGGGGACATTTATGAATCAGGCTCAATTTTTAAAACGTTTTTTTGAGATTGAGGCTGGTAAAAAGTTACCTCATTCTGAGGAAACTTATAGTGATATGAGTTTTGAAGTAACGATTACACCATATGTTCCTGAAAAAAATTACGTTGTAGTATTCTCTGGTAGTCATCCAATATTTCCCATAATTATTGACTTTCCAACAAATGAACATCATTTAAGATTAGGTCTTATTGATCTTTTTCTTATTGCTACAGATAAAGTTAGAAAAGGTAAAAAGCGGATTAATTTTCTTAAACTCATTGATGAGTATGTAAGAACAAATAATTTAATCCAATTGGATTAGTTGTGACCTTGGATAAATAAGATTTTGTTTAATGTTATAGAAAATATAGAATATAAGTATCCATCTCTTTGGAAATTTAAAGTAAATGGCAATAGGCGATAAAAAATTTACGGTAGCTTTTAAAAGTTACTGTAGAACACTTAACCTAGCAGTTAAAATTTCTCGCTTGGGGGCAGGTCGATATGGTGAAAAAGATAAAGTAGTTTGGGCCTGTATTCTTTTTACTAAACTATGCACGACTAGTAGAAGCTTAAGAAAATTATTAGATCACGATGTGTCCAAGGAATATAAAGCGGATTGGGATTATTCCTCAGCTTTTAGCCTTACGAGGAATATAATGGAATGTTATCAAACGCTTTTTTATTTATGTTTTGATAATGTGTCGGATGAAGAGTTAGAAGCCAGAAAGGCTCTTTTTAATGTGCATGATTACTATTCTAGAAAACAGTTTTTTTCATTTTTCCCTGATAGTTATGATGGAGAAAGAGAAAATGTTGAGATTGAGAAACTTGTTCTAGAAAAATTAGAAAGTTGTAGCTTTTTTAAAGACTTACAAGAAAATGAAAAAAGTAAATATTTAAAAGGAAAAAATGCTTTTTTTATAAGTAGAGAGGATATTGAAGAGCGAGAAGGAGTAGATAAAAATGATTTCAGATATTGGTATAAGCTGTTATCAACGAATGTTCATTCTTTCCCAATGGGATTTTTTAGAATGATTGAAGGGAATAGAGGGACAGGAGTACATTCAGAGGTTGAGGAAGGATATAGTGCGGTTGCTTTAGAGCTTGCGGAAAGTTATTTAATTCGTGGCTGTCGCAATATGTTAATTTTTTTTCCAGATATTCTAGAAAAAATTAGCCCTCAAGAAAAAAAACTACTCTACATTGAATAAGCTCGTTTATTAGACATTTAAAATTTGAGTGGAACACAGATTTCTTAATAATGATTAGATAAAAGGTTTAAGGTAATCTGTAAGAATTTCTAAAATTAATATTACCTCTTATGCAAAATATTATGATTTAAAAACAGCCTGTCATAGACAGGCTGTTTCGTTTTATGCTGCTTTTGTATTTTTCTGCTCAAGCCAAGCATTGATTTGACTTTCTGCCCATGTTGGCATACTTGCTGTTAAGTATGTCGGTTCAGGAAAATCACCACGACGAATCATTTTCCAGAAAGTTGATTCAGCCACATTTAGTAAGCCTTTACTTGCAGGCTTGTGGGACAGTCTCCGTCTGCGACCACTACGATCTACATAGTCCTTTGCTGGGCGTTCAGGATAGTTCACCAAATCCTTGACACGATAGCGAGGTTCTAACATTTCATGCTCCCTAAATGTTGCTTAGATTGTTGCTTGGATGGCTTTTTGCATCGAGGTTTGGAAGCCTCGATAATTTTGTGCGTAAATTTCATCCAGCACGCTAGCCAGTTCCTCTATCCGTACAAAGAATGGTGCTTTTTGACTGTCATCTATTCTAAAGCACACAAAAGGAAATTTGTGCTGACGTGCTTTTTCAAGCACTTTTTCTTTGCAAAGATGGGGGTAATATTCTTTGCAGACATCCTCCAGTTTGATATAAACTGAACGGAACTTTAAAAATAAATAGTCGATGGTGTTTAACTCGTTCATCATGACTCCATTGTTTGGTAAAGTACAAAACAAAGCAGAAAGTAAAAAGCTGGGTTGCCCCAACACTTTTGTGCTGCTTGATGAAGGACATTTTGGTACATCACCATCCTGTATTAAATGTGGTAAAAAGAGTCCCCCTTTCTGCCAAGACACAACACGCTATGCCTAGCCTTACAGAAGTTCAAAATACAGCCATCACACTTATGGATTATTTCTATTTCCATGATACAGCATCACTCTCGACTTATTCAGTTCCTAAAAATGAGTTTTTTCCGCATTTTACAAAAACGATTGATGATGTAACCTATGCTAGAGGTCATCAAGGAAAAAAATTCCATTTATATCAACATTTTTTATTGTGCTACATTGAAACTATGGCAGGTACTCCACAACCATTAGAGGTTAATAATTATCTTGAGTTGGTTGAGGCTGCCAATAGACTATTAGAAAAAGTGGCAAGTAATGTAGAGAAACAAGGCTTTGCTTTAGATGAGTTTCGTGCAGATATAGATACATTAGATGAAATATATAAGTTTGCTACTATAAAAAGAGAACTGGTATATAAGTTAGTTGCTCAATATCTCTATTTTGAATATGACCTAACTTCAATTGCAGTATTTAATAAATTTTTAGACCTTGAGATTTTGAAATCAGATCGCTATCAAGCTAAAAATGCAGAGGATAAAAAAGAGCGTTTTAATGATATTTTCTTTAGAGCAATGTTATTCATTGAATTTGAGGTTTATAAAAAACAGTTATACGTGAAAAATACTTATAAAAAAATAACTTTAGAGATTGACTTTAATAACTCAGAAGAAAAAATTAATGATATGCTTTTATTTGTAAAATCAATGAAACAGGTTCAATTACAGATAGGAAATGATTATCAGAGTATTGCAGATATAGACCTAGATTCTAAAAAGAGTATAGAGAAGTATATAAAAGAAATAAACAGCAGATTGGTTCACAATAGATTGTTTTTAAATAATATTTCTCAATGCATAGGACTCATGGGAAGTTGGTTTGTGAACTATTTTAAAGAGACTAATACTGAACGAGCTACTCATGCAGAGCCATTAAACGAAGATGATCCAAAGAAAAAAGTCTGTACAGTTGAAGCTAAAGAGCGAATGTTCGAGCATGGATTTACCTTACATGAGCCAAGAACATTTAATGATCATTATAAAGATTTCTGTTTATATTATCGGTTGGTAAGAGAGTATTTCCGTACATTTTCAGAAGATCAAATTGGTATTATGACTCCTGATATTATAAATTATTTCTTTATTATTAGAAATGATGATGTACGTTTTGGCCCCCTATTTAAAACACTATAGAGGGCTTTAATGGAAAGATTAATATAACGAGTCACCAGAATTAGGGTCTGAACACTCTTTAATGTAACGCTCGTTAATTAATCTTTCGATGACCTTTTCCTGTGTCATATTCCATTTAAAAGACAAGATACGCAAGGATTCTAATGCTATTTTAGGTAAAGCATAATGATGAGCTTTTTTCCCTTTGTTTTTTTTGCGGTATGTTTTTTGATACCACGCATTTGACATTTTATCTTTTAACGCTGAATAAATGTCCTCATTCTCATCAAATAGTCTGTCAAAAATAATATTAACAGTCGTTCTATACTCCTCATCGGTGATAGGTGTATAGATTGTACTCCTATATTTATCATCGCTGTCCATATAGTTTTTCGCCCAACGGTAGAAGTCCACCGTATCACTTTTCACAAAATGAACAAGATGTTTGTTAATTAGGCTACTATATCTCTCCTCAATAATATCTAGTTCCCTAGAGCGTTGGCTATATTCTGGATGGCAGTAGATAATGAATAATAGTCTAAAGAAACCATTGTTAATATCATTAATGCTTCTATCCCAACGTCTAGAATCTGCAACATAATAGTTTAATGCGAATGCTAATAGTCTTGGATCTAGCTTATGCTTAGATAGATTTTTTCCACGGTTATTAAGGCGATTAATAAGACAATAAATTTGATCCAAATAATCATCAATAAATCTCCAACTCTGTGCTGAATAATAATGGATAATGATTTGGCGAATTTCACTTAACTCCTTAATGGTATTTATTTTTTGAATAAAAGCACGCATTACATTCCTATCTAGTTCACGATGAAAACTTCTAAAGTTACCTAGCTCACTATCCATTTCCATTAGGAACAATGCAGCAATAAGATCATCATCCTTTAGTTGATTGAGTGCTGATCTTAGTGGGTTAATATCTTCAAAGTTGCTCATTTTTACACCTCTTTACGAAAAACTTACCCTTAAATTTTAGATGTATTGGGTAGAGCTTCAAGTAACTTTTCCGTCCTGTTTCAGACGTTTTCCCCTTATTTTTTCGAATGTTTCTTGTAGAGGGGTATTGTAGGTGGTGGCAACCCCGACATGCAGGGGGATGGTGTTATCTTCACTTGAATCTAACTTTGATGTTCTTCATCGAGTGATGGAGTTGTTCTGCTTAGGTCGAAACCTGTTGTACCAGAACTGCTTATAAGCGACAGATAACTCAATCTTCAAAAAGAGTACTTATTTTTTGCTGATTATAATACGTTTATTGGATTTTGTCTATATACAGCAAGGCTTTTAATAGTGGTAGCTGTATTGGAGTTAATAAATGTTCAGGCTTTTTAATGCGGGTTATTAATATTATTAATTAATTCTATCACTTAGTTTAAATAATAAAAAATATAAATTTACAGAACTCATCCTTTATATGGTCTTAATTACTGTAAAAGGAAATCTAGTGAGTATTAGTGAAGCAGGTTTATTGATAGAGATTGAAGATTTTATTCTTGATACTTGTGAATACCAAACAAAGTCCAGAAGTTTTTTTAATAGACTAGCCAGATTGTTAATTGACTTCGATGAAGTCTATAATCCTGATTATAGCTATTTTGGATGTATTGAAGCATTTGTCGAATTACGTTATGACCTGAATGATTATCTTGATTATGAAGATGAGTTAGTACAGCAATTAAGAAATTTATCATTTGATTATATTCAACGTCGATTTGATTCTTATGTAACAAGGGGCTTTGTTGCACAAAGATTTGAAATGCAAAGCGCCCCTAATTGAGCCAAATTTAAGGCGTAACTTGGGTAAGTGGT
>NZ_JANHGP010000109.1:0-296 GCF_024494585.1 Acinetobacter sp. 5862 | reverse complement strand
TAGGGTCTGTTGACATTTACTGTTCATAATTAACCCTATAAAGGTAGCCATAAAAATATACAGGCTAAAGCAACAGAACTTTGATAATTTCTTTTGAGCTTGTCATATCGAGTAGCTATTCCTCTAAATTGCTTTAATCTACAAAACATATTTTCAACTAAATGCCTGATTTTATATAAATACCAGTCCATATGGTCATTGTTCGATTGGCTATTTGTTTTCTTTGGTATATTCGCTTTAGTCCCTGTTTTCCTGATCTGTTCACGCAGTGGTTCTGAATCATAGCCTTTATCTGC
>NZ_JANHGP010000108.1:0-299 GCF_024494585.1 Acinetobacter sp. 5862 | reverse complement strand
TGTTTAATTCGTCTGATCACAGATACTTTATAAAGCATTTTAATACTTTTTTGAATCTGTCAATGCGTAAGTCCTAACAAGGTAAAGTGATTGAAACAATTTACGAAGGATTTCCTGCCCGCATTGTGCAGCATGAGGTTGATCATTTGGATGGGGTATTGTTTGTAGATAAAATGAATCTTGCATGAATAAAATACTTCCCAATTCCCATTTGAAAAGAGAGGGTAATCCTCCCATAAATAACTGAATTTAAAAGTAGAGGTTAAGCAGCCATCAAAGGTGGTTTGCCTCCGTTAGCT
>NZ_JANHGP010000107.1:0-315 GCF_024494585.1 Acinetobacter sp. 5862 | reverse complement strand
GTACATAAACTCAGGATTTTTTGAGTTTGATAATGAATGACGGCCTGTACTTTGAAAGTGTGGGTCTTTTTCTTGCCGCTATAGCTTTTCTTTTGTTTTTTTAGGCCTTTGGATTGGAATTTCTGTGGCATCTACAATCACCACATTCCAGTCAATGCCTTCGCCCTCGGGTAAATCTTTGGGTAAATTAAATAAATTGGACTTGATTAAGCAGTCCTCTACATGACGTACGATTCTTGAAGCAGTGGGCTCTGACACGCCATAACTTGTTGCGACATGGAACAAGGTTCGGTATTCACGCCAATAACTTAAGCA
>NZ_JANHGP010000106.1:0-322 GCF_024494585.1 Acinetobacter sp. 5862 | reverse complement strand
CGTTGGCCAGCTTTAAGCCGCTATCTGGATGATGGCAATCTACCGATTTGCAATAACTGGGTGGAAAACCAGATGCGGCCTTGGGCCTTAGGACGCAAGAATTGGCTATTTGCAGGTTCGCTGCGTAGTGGTCAGCGAGCGGCCAATATCATGACTTTAATCCAGTCAGCAAAACTGAATGGGCTGGATCCGTATGCCTATTTAAGTGATGTGCTGAAAAGGTTGCCGACCCATAAAGTGCCCCAGATTGAAGAATTACTGCCACACCGCTGGAAACCTAAACCGAATTAAAAAATAGGCATGGGGTTCAGCGGATGCTTAC
>NZ_JANHGP010000105.1:0-335 GCF_024494585.1 Acinetobacter sp. 5862 | reverse complement strand
TGGTGGGCGCTGACGGGATCGAACCGCCGACATTCTGCTTGTAAGGCAGACGCTCTACCAACTGAGCTAAGCGCCCTGAGCGAGAGTAAACTCGTATCAGAGATCAAGTATAAATATACTTGTTAAAACAAACATTCTCAAAGAAGGTATTAAGAGAATGGCGCAGCGGACGGGGCTCGAACCCGCGACCCTCGGCGTGACAGGCCGATATTCTAACCAACTGAACTACCGCTGCACTTGAGTTTTAACGTGAAGGCTTGGTGGGCGCTGACGGGATCGAACCGCCGACATTCTGCTTGTAAGGCAGACGCTCTACCAACTGAGCTAAGCGCCCT
>NZ_JANHGP010000104.1:0-338 GCF_024494585.1 Acinetobacter sp. 5862 | reverse complement strand
AAACCTTATTTAGTTGTCTCAAAGGACGTGGATTCAATCTTGAAAATACTCGTTTAACAGACCCTAGACGAGTCAAGGAATTGATAGCAGTGCGAGCTATCGGTTTCTGTTGGTGCTATTTAACAGGTGAATGGCAACATGATCGGAAAAAAGCGATAAAAATAAAGAAGCATGGACGACTTTCAGTAAGTTTGATGTGTGCTGAATTAGCAGGAGACCCTCACTTGGGAGACTCTAGGCAGCTAACCGATAAAAGTCTTTTGCCATTTGATTTGGTGTCTTAAAATCCAAGCCTTTTTGAATTCTTCGCTGATTATAAAATAACTCTATATATTTTG
>NZ_JANHGP010000103.1:0-338 GCF_024494585.1 Acinetobacter sp. 5862 | reverse complement strand
CCAGTTACAGTCGTTACAACTGTGTCACGGATACCAACGATTTCAACTGATTCGCCAACTTTAACGATACCAGATTCAACACGACCAGTTACAACCGTACCACGACCAGAGATAGAGAATACATCTTCGATTGGCATTAAGAATGCTTTATCGATTGCACGCTCTGGTTCCGGGATGTAAGAGTCAAGCGCTTCAACAAGTGCAAGAACTGATTTCTCACCATATTCGCCATCATTGCCGTTCAATGCTTGAAGCGCTGAACCACGGATGATTGGAGTGTCATCACCTGGGAAGTCATAAGTAGAAAGAAGTTCACGAACTTCCATTTCTACTAATTC
>NZ_JANHGP010000102.1:0-342 GCF_024494585.1 Acinetobacter sp. 5862 | reverse complement strand
CGCAGAATAACTTTCAACTTTTGCCAGTGTTGATCTGTCAGCATGGTACGAGGCATAGCGAATAGTAAAATTGGGTTTGGCGATTTGATTTTACTACTTCGCTATTTTTTTAAGCTAAAAGTGTCAACACACCCTAGTAGCTTGTTTAAAAAAGATTTGTTTATTTTTCTATTAATTGCTTCTAAATAATAACTTCAATATTTTTGTGGTTAAAAGGCAAGGGGGTATTATGATGTGTTTTTTATTGAAAATAAGCTTTTATATTAGGGCGAATTCAAACATGAGGTGCGACAGTTTGAAAAGTCTTATGATAATCAACAAGCTGAGCAAATTTCTCTAATG
>NZ_JANHGP010000029.1:0-354 GCF_024494585.1 Acinetobacter sp. 5862 | reverse complement strand
CATCTCGCGTCCACGGTCATAGGTCAACGTTTTACGCAGTTCTGCAGGTAAATATTTCAGAGCTTCAGTTAAAGCCTTGCGCACTGATTCTGCCTTTGCATCAGGTAATGTTGCCAAGATACAGAGCCGTGTATTTCGTTCAATAAGTGTTGCTATCGAACTTTTATTGTCTTTACCTTTAATTAAATCAGCTTCCCAATGACCCGGTATTTTTCTTTCTTGAACTTCGGCTGGGCGCTCATGAATAGTTTTAATATCCTGTAATATAGAATCTTTTTTAGGTTCACCGTTAGCTTTTCGCTTTTTATTTTCATGACGCAGACAGGATAATAAGTCTTTTTTCAACTCACCCTT
>NZ_JANHGP010000101.1:0-363 GCF_024494585.1 Acinetobacter sp. 5862 | reverse complement strand
GTTTTCCCCATTTCCAGTTGGTTCTATCCAAAGTTAATTGGACTTTATCGAATGAAAATATATTGAAAATTAACTGAAAAATTTGACGATAATCGAAATACTGATCTGCAAAGAAGCGTTGTAGTTGTATACGTCGATAAAATGATTGTGGTGAGCACTTGATAGGTAATGCTTTAGATGCAGAAGAAAGATTACATGTCTGTTTTACAATTAATGCAAGCATAATCAGTGTAAAACATTTTGCATGTGATTTGTTCCACTTTAGATATTTGTTTAAGATGAGATTTAACTCATTGAAATGTGTCATCATATTCGTCGTCAGAAAACAAGTATTATGCCATTATTTCAATGAGTTATCTTTTT